>JAGCIZ010000167.1 GCA_017648235.1 Paludibacteraceae bacterium | reverse complement strand
TCGTCCTGCAGCTATTGATCAGCTTAAGGTTGTTGGAGAGTCAATAAACGTATCGGTTTATACCGAAGAAGATCAGAAAAATCCAATAAAAATTGCTCAAAATGCAATTGCTTTTGCCAAAAAGAATAAACACGATGTTGTAATCATTGACACCGCTGGACGTTTGGCAGTTGATGAAGAGATGATGAAAGAAATCTCGGCAATCAAAAAAGCTGTTACACCCGACGAAATCCTTTTTGTGGTTGATGCCATGACGGGTCAGGATGCGGTTAATACAGCAAGAGAATTTAACGAGCGACTTGATTTCAATGGCGTTGTGCTTACAAAACTTGACGGCGACACTCGTGGTGGTGCTGCACTTTCGATTCGTTCGGTGGTGAACAAACCAATCAAGTTCATCGGTACTGGCGAAAAGATGGATGCAATCGATTTGTTCCATCCAGAACGTATGGCCGACCGAATTTTGGGAATGGGCGACATTGTGTCGTTGGTAGAACGTGCAGAAAATGAGTTCGACGAAGCTGTAGCTCGCAAATTGAGCAAAAAAATTGCAAAAAATCAGTTCGATTTCAATGACTTTTTGGAACAAATAAAACAAGTTCAAAAAATGGGAAATCTGAAAGAACTTGCCCAAATGATTCCAGGAGTGGGTAAAGCGCTTAAAAATGTAGATATTGACGATAATGCCTTCAAACCTATTGAAGCAATTATTTATTCGATGACGCCCAAAGAGCGTGCTAATCCGCAATTGTTGAATGGTAGTCGTCGTGCAAGAATTGCAGCAGGAAGTGGAACTTCTATTCAAGAAGTAAATCGCTTATTGAAACAAATGGACGATATGCGCAAAATGATGAAAAAATTTCAAAACAATCCTTTAAAACGTAGATAAAATGGAACTTATTGACGGAAAAGCTATTTCGGAAGCAATAAAAAAAGAAATTTCTGAAGAGGTTAAGAAACGCATTCAGGAAGGCAAAAAAGTGCCACATTTGGCTGCAATTTTGGTGGGACACGACGGAGGAAGTGAAACTTATGTGGCCCATAAAGTAAAATCTTGTGAGCAGGTAGGTTTCAAATCTACGCTTATTCGTTTCGAAGATAATGTTTCGGAAGAAGAACTTTTACAAACTGTAGAAAAGTTGAATAACGATGAAGAAATTGATGGATTTATAGTTCAACTTCCTTTGCCAAAGCATATTTCGGAACAAAAAATTATTGAAGCTATTGATTATCGCAAAGATGTTGATGGTTTTCATCCTATCAATGTTGGACGTTCTTCGATAGGTTTGACTTCATTTGTGTCGGCGACTCCAGCTGGAATTTTAGAATTATTGAAACGTTACAATATCGAAACTTCTGGAAAAAATTGTGTTGTCATTGGTAGAAGCAATATTGTAGGTAAGCCAGTTGCAAACCTTATGATGCAAAAAGGTTATCCGGGAGATGCAACGGTTACTGTTTGTCATAGTCGTACAAAAAACTTGGAAGAAATAACTCGTCAAGCTGATATCATTATTGCGGCGCTTGGTCAGCCAGAATTTCTTACAGCCGAAATGGTGAAAGAAGGCGCTGTGGTTATTGATGTAGGAACAACTCGTGTTCCTTCAGACAAAACAAAAAGTGGCTGGAAGTTGACTGGAGATGTTAAGTTTGATGAAGTTGCTCCAAAATGTTCATATATAACTCCAGTTCCTGGTGGCGTTGGACCTATGACAATTGTTTCGCTTTTGAAAAATACGTTACTTGCTACTGAGATAGAATTTTAAGAAAATAAAATGTCAGTAAAAGAAAATATTGAGTTTTTGACTGTTGCGGTGGAGACTTGTTCTTACTTGGAACAATCCTCCGACCGACAACCAAAAGATTTTGTAGCAACATTGTTGAAAATTCTGCCATTGCTCTATTTGAAAACTACACTTATTGATTCACCTGAAAGGTATTATGAGGAAGAACCAGAGCGTTTTGTTACGGAGTTGGATTATGAAGCGTTGCGAGTTGGTATTCTTTCTGTTTTAGGAGAGTACGATGGATTTCTGAATACGTTTGATGCCGATATGCAACTTAGTGAAACGGCAGTTGTTGCTAGTATTTCGGAATTGTTGGCCGATGTTTATCAAGAGTTGAAAGATTATGTTCTCTGTTGTCAGTTCGGTAACGAAAATGTGCGAAACGATGCGTTGAATGTTTGCATAAAAGCATTTTCGGAACATTGGGGGCAGAAACTTTTAAATGCTTTGCAAGCATTGCATACGCTTTTTTATAGTGGAAATCTAGATAGTCAGGATTAAGAAAAAATGTTGAGTTCTATTTCGAAAGAAGAGTTGGAGGCATTGCCTATTGCTACGTTCAAAGGGAAAATTATTCTTGTTGATTCTGACGACAAAGTTGCTGTTGCTGTCAATCAGTTGAAAAAATATCGATTTTTGGGCTTTGATACAGAGTCAAAACCTGAATTTAGACGAGGTCAACAAAATAAACTTGCACTTATACAACTCTCTTCGCCTGATTTTTGTTGTTTGTTTCAACTTAGAGGTATCAAGAACTTACAACCTATTCTGGAATTACTTGCTGATGAAAGTATTTTGAAAATTGGGCTTGCCGTGAAAGACGATTTTCATTCTATGAAACAATTTTCATTTCAACCACGTGGGTTTGTCGACATTCAAGATGTAGCAAAAAACAGTGGGATAGAAGATATGAGTTTGCAAAAAATATATGCCATAGTTTTTGGAGAAAAAATTCTTAAAAAGCAACGTCTATCTAATTGGTCTTTACCAACACTCTCCACAGCTCAGAAACAATATGCAGCGTTAGATGCATGGAGTTGTTTGAG
>JAGCIZ010000166.1 GCA_017648235.1 Paludibacteraceae bacterium | reverse complement strand
TTCGTATCCAGTTGGTGGTTTCATCGATTAAAATTTGCTCTTGTGACGCATAGTCGGAAGTAGTTTTTTCTACCCAAACCGTATCTTTTTGTTCTATAACAATCGTATCCGCTGTATGAACCAATGTGGGTTCTACAAAGTTTTTTTCGTAAACCAATACAGCAGATGGCAACAATGCCAAAATTGCGAGCAGACTTCCCACTACAATATAAGGTAAGTGCTGACGCCGAGCAATGGCTTTTTGTATTTGCTCAATGTTGTCGTAGCGTTTTTTACGATCAACTTGTGTACAACGCTTTGCAATGGCGGTATATTTGTTTGGGAAAATTAGTTGTAACATTTTCCCGAAAGCAAAGATATCAGTGCGGCAATCCACCTCTTTCGGTGCTACGAGTTGCTCTGGAGCCGCATACTTTTTTGTACCAGCAGCTTGCTTCAAAATGGCATAGCCATCGGCGTCCGAAAGCCCAAAGTCAATAATCTTGACATTACTTCCATTGTGCGTAATAAGTATATTGCTCGGTTTGATGTCACGATGAATGGTTTGTTTGGAATGAATGTATTGCAATGCATCAAGAAGTTCTGTAATTACTTTTTGACGTATGGCTTTCGATGGATTTTTCTTCAAAAAAACGGCCAATGTATCGCCGTCGATGTACTCCATCAAAATAGCTGGACCGATGCGAGCATCATTTTCTTTGGCTATGGCTTTTACAATGTTTGGGTGTTCGAACTGAGAAGTAAGTGCAAACTCTTTTTTCAGCAATTCGAGATAAGTCGGATTGTTTCGGAATTCCTGTTTCAACCCTTTTAAAAGAAACCATTTGCCCGAACGTTTGATTTTGAAAATACGATTGAAACCGCTACACGCTAATTCCGAATAAGAGGTAAGCGTGTCTTCCGCAGTTAGAAACTCGTTTTGAACAATACCCGATGAAGAACTTTCTTGTTCCATAAAAACACCTAAAACTTGTGCAAAGATAATGCTTTATCGTATTGTATTTTGAACAAGGACCAACAAGAACTTTGCTTTTTTGACATAAAGTTCCCATTTTTGCAAAAAAATAAGTTGAAATGAACAAAAATTGTCCTGAAATTCTAGAGTTAAAAAATCGTGTAGAAACACAAGTGAAGCGAAAAATAAAAACGCCCAACGACTTTATTTTTTTGAGCGGAGTAATTTGGGAACGTACGCACGAAACCATCAGCCCCACAACTCTTAAACGCCTTTGGGGGTATATCGATGGTGCAGATCATGCACGCAATAGCACATTACGCATTTTATCAACCTTTTTAGGATTTCAAGACTGGGATGATTTTTTGCAGAATCTAAGCAATGAAAGCGATTTACAATCTGAATTCTTATGCACACCACATATTTCCACCTCTAACTTACAAATAGGAGACCGCTTGGAAGTATCGTGGAAACCAAACAGACATTGTGTGTTTCGCTACCTAGGCAATGAGAAATTTGTGGTAGAAAAAGCCGAGAATTCAAAACTTGCAGAAGGAAATACTTTCTCTTGTTCTTTTTTTCTACTTCATGAGCCTCTTTATATCACCAACTTGGTGCAAGGGAAAAAATTACCGGTAGATTTTGTAGCAGGAAACAAAGATGGACTTCTTGAAATAAAAAAACAATAAGTTTTTTTTTCACCTCTTGTAGAGCTGACGGAAACGAGTATTTTTCTGAAAGAAAAAGGTAACAAAACTAAAAAACAACAGAAAATATCCGCAATAAGTGAGGGCTATTCCATACGGATCGTGATTTACCGAAAACGTTACACCTCGCTCGTCTTCGTCGTACGACTGTTGGCAGAAACGGTAGTTTTTATACGAAAAAACACGATTCATTGCCGTTTGCCCCTGCACAACTTCTTCCCCATTGCTAACCTCAATAGTACTTGCAAAATCCTTTGGAGAAAGTGTTCCATCATAGTACTCAACCTGAAAATCTAGCAACTTTATATATTGATTTTTGGCATTTTTGGAAAACTCAAAAAAACAGGATCTGCCATCGTCAACAACGTATTCGTTCTGAGGTTGTTCGATTCTCAAATGGACAGTTCCTTGCTTCCCAAAAAGATGCGTCACCAACGACCCTGCAAGAATTACAACAAACGAAAAATGCAATAAAAAAGTTATCAGATTTTTATGTACCGATTGTCGAAATAAATAAACCACAGAAATACTTGCCGTAATGCCCCACAAGCAAATAATGATAGGAGATGTGTAAAAATAGTCTTTTACTGCCTCTGTTCCCAAAAAAGGTTCCAATAAAGTAACTACAACGAGCAAACAGATAAGTAGGCCTGAAAGCGAAAATGCGAGTCGCTTTAACATTCTTCTGCAAGATTATTTAATTTCGTATAAATCCTCAAACAACTCCAAGCATCAAGCGCAGCATAATGTTGTTGAGCAGGAGAAAGTATCTTTGCCGACCAGTCGGAAAGGCGTTGCCTTTTCTGAATTTTTTCACCAAAAACAATGGCATAGATTTTCTGCAAACTCATATCTTCTATACCAACTTTTTTGGCAACATCCTGAATATCAACAAATCCACGAGGATGAAACGAAAACTGCTTCATCGAATGAAAATCATCCTTTACAGCCAAACCTATTTTCAATATATTTTCGTCGGAAAGTAAATCGAGAACTGGTTGCAAATTTTTAATGCTTCCGAGTTGAAACAAGCAACAAAAATCTGGAGCCGAAAGCTGAATAAGCGAAATTTTATTTTGTTTGCCCCGTCTGAATTCTGGCTTCGATTCCGTATCAAATCCCAAAAAACGATTTTCTTTCAGAAGGCGAACTGCTTCAACAACTTTTTCGTCAGAATCAACAAGAATAATTTTCCCTTTGAACGCAGCAATGGGCAATGTTTCCAACTCTTCTTTCGAAATAGAACTCAACATTTTTCCTTAATCCTGACTGTCTAAATTTCCGCTATAAAAAAGCGTATGCAATGCTTGTAGAGCATTCAAAAGTTTCTGTCCCCAATGTTCCGAAAATGCTTTTATACAAACATTCAATGCATCATTTCGCACATTTTCGTTACCATATTGACAGCAAAGAACATAATCTTTCAGTTCTTGATAAACATCTGCCAACAATTCCGAGATACTAGCAACAACAGCCGTTTCGCTAAGTTGCATATCGGCATCAAACGTATTCAAAAAGCCATCATGCTCTCCCAATACCGAAAGCAAACCCACGCGCAATGCCTCATAATCCAACTCTGTGACGAAACGCTCAGGTTCTTCTTCATAATATCGCTCAGGAGATTCGATAAGTGTAGTTTTCAGATAAAGCAATGGCAAAATTTTCAGCAATGTTGCCACAAAATCTTTTGGCTGTCGGTCAGAGGATTGTTCCAAATAAGAACAAGTCTCCACCGCAACAGTCAAAAATTCTATATTCTCTTTTACTGACATATTATTTTCTTAAAATTCTATCTCAGTAGCAAGTAACGTGTTTTTCAAAAGCGATACTATTGTCATAGGACCTACGCCACCAGGAACAGGAGTTATGTATGAACATTTTGGAGCCACTTCATCAAACTTTACGTCACCTGTTAGTTTCCATCCACTTTTTGTTTTGTCCGAAGGAACGCGAGTTGTACCTACATCAATTACCACAGCACCTTCTTTCACCATTTCGGCAGTAAGAAATTCGGGCTGACCAAGTGCCGCAATAATAATATCAGCTTGACGAGTTACGTCTGCCAAATTTTTAGTGCGGCTATGACAAACCGTAACGGTAGCATCTCCTGGATAAGCCTTCTGCATCATAAGATTTGCGACAGGTTTTCCAACGATGTTGCTTCTGCCAATCACAACACAATGTTTACCTGAAGTTTCTATATTATAACGTTTTAGGAGTTCTAAAATACCAGCAGGAGTTGCAGAAACAAAAGATGTCAAACCTATTGAAGAACGTCCAACATTGATTGGATGAAATCCGTCAACATCCTTGCGATAGTCAATTGCTTCTATAATTTTTTGTTCAGAAATATGTTTAGGAAGTGGAAGTTGAACGATAAATCCGTCAATTTCATCGTCGTTGTTCAGTTTTTCCACCGTTTGCAAAAGTTCTTCTTCAGACACATTATCTTCGAAACGGATAAGAGTAGATTTGAAACCAACTTGTTCGCAAGACTTCACTTTATGAGCAACATAAGTTTCACTTCCTCCATCATGCCCTACCAAGATTGCAGCCAAATGAGGTATTTTTTTACCTTCTTGCACACGTTTTTGCACCTCTTCAGAAATCTCTTTTTTTATTGCTTCCGAAATAGCTTTTCCGTCAATAAGTTCCATATTTTATCTACGTTTTAAAGGGTTTGATTGAAATTTTTTCATCATTTTTCTCATATCATCCATTTGCTTTAGCAAACGATTGACCTCTTGAATAGAAGTTCCACTTCCTGCAGCGATTCTGGCCCGACGACTTCCGTTTAATAATTGCGGATTTTCACGTTCTTTTGGCGTCATCGAATAAATAATGGCTTCAATAGGTTTGAATGCATTATCATCAATATCTACGTTCTTCAACGCTTTTCCTACTCCAGGAATCATTTGAGCAAGATCCTTTAGGTTTCCCATTTTTTGAACTTGTCTTATTTGTTCCAAAAAGTCATTGAAGTCGAACTGATTTTTAGCAATTTTTTTGCTCAACTTGCGAGCAACAGCTTCGTCAAACTCATTTTCTGCACGTTCTACCAAAGATACAATGTCACCCATTCCCAAAATTCGATCGGCCATTCGCTCTGGATGAAACAAATCGATTGCATCCATTTTTTCGCCAGTACCAATAAATTTGATAGGTTTGTTCACTACCGAACGAATAGAAAGCGCCGCACCACCACGAGTATCTCCGTCCAACTTGGTCAGTACAACTCCGTTGAAATCAAGGCGTTCGTTAAACTCTTTCGCAATATTAACGGCATCTTGACCAGTCATTGCATCAACAACAAAAAGGATTTCGTCAGGAGAAACTGCTTTTTTGATAGCAGTAATCTCTTTCATCATCTCTTCATCAACTGCCAAACGTCCAGCGGTGTCAATGATAACAACATCGTGTTTATTCTTTTTGGCAAAAGCAATTGCATTTTGAGCAATTTTTATTGGATTTTTCTGATCTTCTTCGGTATAAACCGATACGTTTATTGACTCTCCAACAACCTTAAGCTGATCAATAGCTGCAGGACGA
>JAGCIZ010000018.1 GCA_017648235.1 Paludibacteraceae bacterium | reverse complement strand
CCTTGGGATATGAAAAACGTGGTGGAAAAAATACGTTCGGTGGGTAATGACAAAGTGTTGCTCTGCGAGCGAGGCACTACGTTTGGTTACAACAATTTGGTGGTGGATATGACCGGACTTTTGGATATGCGTTCTTTGGGAGTGCCTGTGGTGTTCGATGCTACGCATTCGGTGCAGAAACCTTCGGGGCAGGGCAATTGCTCGGGAGGAAATCGTGCGGCGATACCTTATCTGCTGCGTGCTGCGGTGGCTGTGGGTGTTGATGCCGTTTTTGCAGAAGTTCATCCAAACCCCGACAAAGCCTTTTCTGATGCGGCAAGCCAATTGCCTTTATCCTCGCTCGAAGAGGTGCTTAAGCCAGCTATTGAGATTGATAATATAATTAAGAAAATATAAATGAGTTTTTTAAAGGCGTCCTTTTTAAGGGACGTTTTTTTTATCTTTGAATAAATAAAACCACCCCATGAAGTTTGGATAACGCATAAAGTTTCTATATTTGCATTGTCAAACAGCAAAGAAATGTTGGAGAACATTTTTTGTTTGACAGACATAGATAATAGAAGCGTTTCAGTTTCATCCTTCGTACGAAATTTCGCCAAAATTTAACCAAGAAGGGAGAAGCAATCCGAACGACTATGCATTCTTGTTTGTTGTCTTTTATTTGGACAAAATACAAGTCTGCGTGGGGTGGTTGTTTATTTTCTTGGTGGGCGTTTGGCGATGCCTCGTGCGAGATAAACAGAATAATCTCCACGCTTTTTTGTTTTATATTAACGCCAAAGGAGATGAGGCAACTAAATTTTATTAAAAATGAAAAAATTAGGAATTTTGGCTGTAATCGTTGTTGCAGCAGTGGCTTTTACAAGCTGTTCATTTGGAAAGTATGTAAACAATACAGCAAATGTAAATGAAAATCAAACTCAAGTAGTGCTTTCTCAAGCTAATTACAAAATTGTAAAAAATGTTAGTACTCAAGTGTTGTATACTCAAAAATTCAAATTTGATTCTAAACAATTACAACAAAGTGCTTACAATGCATTACGTGAGGAAGCTGCTTTGAAAGGTTCTCAAGCTTTGATCAATGTTACTTTTGAAGAAATTAATCAAACAAATTTTAACCTTTTGGGTATTCCAAAAAGTTGTAAACAAGCTATTCTTGTTTCAGGAACAGTGATTGAGTTTACGAAGTAATTTTTTTTTTTTTTAGAGGTTGTCGTTCCAACCTCTTTTTATTTTCCATAATATGAAACGATTTTTTATAATACTTTTTTCTTCAATATTATTTCTCCCTATTTATGCGGAAAAAGTGAAGAAAAAATTTAAACTTCCAGCAGGAACAATTGTTACAATAAGAACACTTGAAACTATAACTTCTCAAGAAACAATTACCCCTTCATGCGAAGTAAATTCAGATGTATGGGATGAGAATGGAGAAATAATTCTTGTAAAAAAAGGAACACCTGTTGAGATACAAGTGTCTTCAATAAGAGCAACATCTTTTGGTGAAGGAGGACAAATTATTTTTCAACCCATTTCAACTTATGCATTCAATGGACGTTTAGTAGGATTTGATCAGCAGAAAGTTAGATTTTTTGGGCAAGATTATACTATTCTAAAATCCAGGAAAAAAGCGGTTGTTAATGCTGGTACATCATTTCGAGCTTATACAGCCAATGATCTTTATTTTACTATAGAAGTTGAAGAGTAGATAAAAAAAGAGGATTTGAAAAATCCTCTTTTTTTATTGAAACTATGATTTTAATTACATAATTGGGCTGAAGATTCTTGCCACGGAGTCTTTAAGTCGATTTATCTTTTTGCGCTTTTTCCATTCTTCAAGTGTAATTTCTTTGCACGATTTGAGGTCTTTTTCAAATGCTAAACGTAGGGAAGTGGCTGTTTTTTCGTCGTAAATAAAGGCGTTGAGTTCAAAATTTTGTTCGTAGCTTCTGAAATCCATGTTTGCAGTTCCAATGGTAGAAACGTAGTCGTCGGCCACAATGGCTTTGCTATGCAAAAAGTTGTTTTGATAGAAAAAAACTCGTACGCCTGATTCTAATATGTGTTTTAGATAGGAGTGTGAAGCTAGTTGAATCATTTTGGTGTCAACTCTTTGTGGCAACATAAGCCGCACATCTACTCCACTCAATGAGGCAATTTGCAATGCCGAGAGAATTGGTTCGGTAGGTAGAAAGTAGGGTGTATGTATGTAGATGTACTTTTTTGCAGAGTGAATCATGGCAGTGATTCCTTGCATGATGGATTCCCAATCGGTGTCGGGACCCGATGATACAATTTGTACAAAGTTATTGTCGAACGTACGTGGTGTGGGGTAATATTTTTTGTCGGAAATGAGTTTACTCTCGACAAAGTACCAGTCAACTAGAAATGCGTTTTGCAGGCCATGCACAGCCGCACCTTCAAACCTAACCATAGTATCTCGCCAAAGTCCAAGATGGTTGCCCATGATGTATCTGTTGGCAATATTCATGCCTCCGGTATAACCGATTTTTCCATCGATGATAATGAGTTTTCGGTGGTTGCGGTAGTTGATTTTACTTAGCCCAATTTGCCGATGAATAGGCAGAAATGCTTGAACATAGGCACCTGCATCTTTAAGTGGTTGCAGAAACTTTTTGTTCATGGAGAAACTTCCTAAATAGTCATAAATGACACGAATACGAACACCCTCTTTGGCTTTTTTTATGAGCAAATCGCGTAATCGGATTCCAATGGTATCGTTGGCAATGATGTAAAATTCGATGTGTATATGTTCGGTTGCACGCTGAATATCGGTAAAAAAGGCATCAAAACACTCTTTTCCGGAGGTGAAGGTTTCTATGCGGTTGCCTGCATATATCGGCAATTCGGAATTATTGGAGAGTAAGTTTGCAATTTGTCTTGCATCGTTTGGCATTTGCTCAAAGTCGGCAGCGAGGATTTGATTGAGGTTTTTTGTAATGTTTTTTCTGCTGATACGGTCAATTGATTTTTTTGTAATAATTTTTTTTCGTCTAAAATCTTGACCAATGAAAATATACAAAATCAACCCAATAACGGGGAGTAAAATAAGTAAAAGAATCCAAATGAGGGTTTTTGCAGGATTACGATTTTCGAGCAAAATAAGTACAATAACCGACAAAACAAGTCCGAATACAATGATACTAACGATGTTAGAAAAAATGCTCATCAGAAAATGGGTTTTGCAGTTATTATTTTGTTGCCATCAATGACTTCCTCCTTAATTATGGAGATTTGTATTGCTGGAATTTTAATCCCATTTTCCAAAATTTTTGGAGAGATTTCTATTCGCACCTCGTCAACAATTTTCGCATCAATAAAACTTTGTTGGAGTGTAGGTCCACCCTCCACTATAAGCGATTGAATGTTCCGTTGGTACAAGAAATCACATATTTGAGGAACGATGTTTTCGGAAAAATTCAGTTCCACAAATTCCAAATTAGTGGAGCTTGGCTGTTTTTTTTGTGTAAAAACAATGGTTGGTTGCGATTGGTCAAACAAATAGTTGCTTTTAGGAATTTCCAAATTTTTGTCCACCACCATCCTAATAGGATTTTTTTGTTCGTTCCAATACCGGGCATTAAGTTTTGGGTTGTCAATCAAAGCGGTATTTTTTCCTACTAAAATAGCACTTTCTTCGGTGCGTAGTTTGTGAACTAGAAGTTGAGTTTGTGGTGTAGAAAGCAAAGTTTCTTCTCCATTTTTTGCACAAAAACCATCAGCAGATTGAGCAAATTTGAGCAGTACAAAAGGACGTTTTTTTCGGTGAAAAGTAAAGAATCGTTTGTTTAGTTCGTCGCATTCCTTTTGGAGTATACCAACCTCTACAGAGACACCTGCCTCTCTCAACATTTTTATACCTCGCCCAGCAACTTCAGGAAAAGGATCTAGCGAACCTACTACCACATGAGGAATTTTTTTTTCAATGATAAGTTTTGCACAAGGAGGAGTTTTTCCGTAATGTGAACACGGCTCCAAGTTTACATAAAGCGTGGAGTGAGGTAACAAGTGAGTCTCTTTTACTGAATTTATGGCATTGACTTCGGCGTGTGCCTCTCCACAGCGACGATGAAATCCTTCTCCAATAATTCTCCCGTTGGCAACAATCACTGCACCAACCATTGGGTTGGGAGCCACGTTGCCTAGACCTTGTTTTGCTAGTTGTAAGCAACGAAACATATAGGTTTCATTGTCAAGCATGAAGCAAAGATAATGATTCTTGATAAAAAGAAATCTGT
>JAGCIZ010000017.1 GCA_017648235.1 Paludibacteraceae bacterium | reverse complement strand
CTCTTAATCAACGTCAAGGCGAACTCCAACGTCGAAGCAATGAGCTTGATGCAACTCGTAAGAATTTGGATAATCAATTGCAAATGTTGGACGAAAAACGCAAAGAACTTGAACGTAGTCAGAAGCAAGTGACCGACCAATTGGCAGCAATTTCAGGATTGTCGCCTGAAGACGCTAAAGCTCAGCTTATAGAATCGCTAAAAGAGGAAGCAAAAACTGATGCTATGGCGTATGTAAACGAAATGATGGAGGAGGCTAAAATGACAGCAAACAAAGAAGCAAAACGTGTCATTATCCAAACTATTCAACGTGTTGCAACGGAAACTGCTATTGAAAATTCTGTAACTGTGTTCAATATTGAGAGTGATGAGGTAAAAGGTCGTATTATTGGTCGTGAAGGAAGAAACATACGAGCTTTGGAGGCTGCTACTGGAGTTGAAATTATTGTAGATGATACGCCAGAGGCTATCGTTCTTTCAGGTTTCGATCCTGTTCGTCGTGAAATTGCTCGTTTGGCTTTGCATCAATTGGTAGTTGACGGACGTATTCACCCAGCTCGTATCGAGGAGGTTGTGGCTAAAACCCGTAAGCAAGTGGAAGAAGAAATTGTGGAAGTTGGGAAACGTACGACAATTGATTTGGGTATTCATGGCTTGCACCCAGAACTTATCCGATTGGTTGGTAAAATGAAATATCGTTCGTCATACGGACAAAACTTGCTTCAACATGCTCGTGAAACAGCAAATCTTTGTGCTATCATGGCATCGGAACTTGGTTTGAATCCGCAAAAAGCAAAACGAGCTGGTTTGCTTCACGATATTGGTAAAGTGCCCGATGATCAACCAGAACTTCCACACGCAATTTTGGGCATGAATTTGGCAGAAAAATACAAGGAAAAACCCGATGTTTGCAATGCTATTGGTGCTCACCACGATGAAGTAGAAATGACTTCGCTCTTGGCTCCAATTGTACAAGTGTGTGACGCAATTTCAGGAGCGCGTCCAGGAGCACGTCGTGAAATTGTGGAGGCGTATATCAAGCGTTTGAACGACTTGGAAAACTTGGCACTTTCTTACCCAGGTGTTTTGAAAACGTATGCAATACAAGCAGGACGCGAGTTGCGTGTGATTGTTGGAGCCGATAAGGTTGATGACAAAACGGTAGAAACATTATCTTACGATATTGCTAAAAAAATTCAAGACGAAATGACTTATCCGGGACAAGTGAAAATTACGGTTATCCGTGAAACTCGTGCGGTAAGTTATGCTAAATAAAAAACAGAATTTTAGAGATGGGAAAATATAAATTTACATTTCAAAACATCGGTGGGTCTACTCGTGTAAAGCTACAGTCTGGCGAAGATTTGTGTCATCTTGCAGAATTGGACGAGAAGATGTGGACTGTGCTTTCTTGTCCAACAAAAGGGTTGCATATAGACGAGAAAACTTTGGATTACATTGATACGAATAGCGACGAAAGAATTCATGTAAATGAAGTAATTGCTGCAGCTCAATGGTTGACATCGGTGGTGAAAAATCCGGATGAAATTTTGGAAGGAAAAAGTAGCATTGCTCTCTCCCAAATAAATATAGAAACGGAGATTGGAAAAAAACTTTATAAGTCGGCTACAGAAATTTTGAAAAATTTAGGAAAAACTACTGAAGAAATTTCAATCGCAGATACGGCTGACAGTTTGGCAATTTTCTCAAAAACACGTTTCAATGGCGATGGTGTAATTACAAATTCTTCAGCGGATAGCGAAGAACAGAAAAAACTAATAGATGCCATTATTGCTACTGTAGGAGGTTGTACCGATCGCAGTGGAGAAATGGGTGTAAATGCGGAACAAATTGAAGCTTTTTATAAAGCTCTTGCTGATTATTCTGCTTGGCAAAAAAATGTTGTAGAGGCTCCCTTTGGCGATGATACAGATAAAGCAATTACTCTTTATAATGCACTAGATGCAAAAATCAAGGATTTCTTTTTGCGTAGCAAATTAGCAGCTTTTGATGCTAATGCTGCAGCGGCTCTTGATGTACAAGTTTCTCGTATTGAAGCAATAAGTGCTGAGAATTTGACGGAAAAATTAGAAGAAATTGCCTCGTATCCAATTGCTCGTATCAATGCCGATTCGGTAATTGATTTGTCAGCAACAATCAACCCAGTTTGGGCGGATAAATTTTTGCAATTAAAATCAATTGCTTTTGCAAAGAAAAAAACACTTTCTGAGGCTGATTGGATTTCTTTAGGTAAAACTTTTGAGTCATACATTGCTTGGAAATCGGCAAAAGCAGGCGAAGTGGTTGAATCACTTGGAATGGATACTATTCAACAATTGTGCGAAGAAAATAAAAAAGACGAATTGCTTGAAATTGTAGAACACGATAAAGCTTTGGCAGAGGAAGCAAACGAAATTGGTTCTGTGGATAAGTTGTTGCATTTGTATCGCGATTTCTTTACGTTGTTGAAAAACTTTGTTACGTTCCAAGATTTTTATTCTACGGATAAAACTACAAAAGCTATTTTCCAAGCAGGAAAACTTGTTATCGACCAACGTGCTTGCCATTTGTGTATAAAAGTCACCGATATGGCAAAGCAAAATACGATGGCCGCTGCAAGCGGAATGTACTTGATTTTCTGCGATTGTGTTTGCAAACAAAAAGCTGAAAAATTACAAATAGTTGCTGCTATGACGCAAGGCGATACTGGCGATTTAATGGTAGGTAAAAACGCTATTTTCTACGATCGCGACGGATTGGATTGGGATGCTGTGGTTACAAAGATTATTGATAACCCGATTAGTATTTCGCAAGCTTTTTGGTCACCTTATAGAAGAATTTCTACTTGGGTGGAAAACTTGATTAACAAGCGAGCAGCTGAGAAAGATTCAAAAATGATGGAGGAAGCTACTGCAAAACTATCTGCAACTCCTGAGTTGAAACCTGCTGATGGAAGCAAAGCAGCTACTCCTGTTCCACCATTTGATATTGCTAAATTTGCAGGGATATTTGCTGCTATAGGGATGGCGTTAGGAATGATAGGAACAGCCTTGGTGAGTGTAGCGGAAGGTTTCGCAGCTCTAACTTGGTGGCAATGTATTTTAGTGTTTGTTGGTATTATTTTATTTGTCTCAGGTCCATCTATGGTGATGGCTTGGCTCAAGCTTCGTCGTCGTAACATTGCCCAAATTCTCAATGCTAATGGTTGGGCTATGAATGCTTCGTCGATTGTAAATATCACGTTTGGTGGTACTTTGAAAGAAATTGCCAATTTCCCAAAAATAAAAATGCAAGATCCATTTGCCAAGAAAAAAATGCCGGCTTGGAAAAAATGGTTGAGAGTGATTTCTGTGTTGCTTGTTTTGGCGGGAGCGGCTGTTGCAGTTTGGTTTTATTTCGATAATAAAAAAGAAGTAGCAACCGAAAAACCTTGCGTAGAACAAGAACAAGTTATTGCTGAAGAAGTTGCCACAGAGGTGGCAGAGTAATAAAAATACCGTTTGGGGCTGTTGGGTTTTGACAGCGGGCAGTAGAGGTATGTAAGAATGCAGTGCGTTGTCGGATAGCACTTTAATCATAGCCGGCAAAATATTACTGGCGAAACAATTTACGCTCTTGCTGCTTAATCGAAGTATAGTAGATTAGCTTTATTCCAACGCAGAAGTTGGAACGAGACATCTCCCGAATGCCATTTCCCGAAGCGGTTCGACAAGGAGGTGTAGGAAAATCGGGAATAGTTTTGGTAGGCCGTGCTGCCAAAATGAAGTTTTAGCGGATAAGGTGTCAATTGGT
>JAGCIZ010000016.1 GCA_017648235.1 Paludibacteraceae bacterium | reverse complement strand
GTTAATAACCGTTGCCAACATTCCCATTTGATCGCCTTTCACACGATCAAAACCTTTGGTTGCTCCGCTCAGTCCACGAAAGATATTTCCTCCGCCAATAACAATTCCTATTTGCACTCCTTTGGAAGCCATTTCTCCAATTTGTTCTGCATAATCAGCAAGGCGATTTTCGTCGATGCCATAGCCTTTTTGTCCCATCAACGATTCTCCGCTCAGTTTTAACAATATTCTTTTGTATTTCATAGTATTATGATTTTTTAGCCCAAGTATCTTTTAGTGATACCGTGCGATTTATAATTAAGTTATCTGGCGTACTATCCAAGTCAATGGTAAAATAACCAACTTTCAAGAATTGGAAATGATCCATTGGTTTTGCATTTTTAAGATAAGATTCTACTTTACAACCTTTAAGTACTTTTAGAGAATCTGGATTCAACAATTCTCGAAAATCTCCTTCTGCAGACGAAGGATCTTCTACAGAAAATAAGCGGTCATAAATGCGGACTTCTGCATCTATAGCAGAATTGATTTCTACCCAATTTATTGTACTTTTTACCTTACGGTTACCACCTTCTGTCCCACTTTTTGTGGTTGGGTCATAAGTACAATATACCGTTGTAACATTTCCTGCCTCATCTGTTTCATATCCAGTTGCTTGAATGATATATGCACTTTTTAAACGAACTTCTCTACCATTTGGCGACAAACGGAAAAAGTCTTTTGGAGCATCAATCATAAAGTCTCCTCTCTCAATGTAAAGTTCTCTTCCAAAAGTTAATTCTCGAGAACCAAGGCTTTCATTTTCTGGATTATTTTCAGTAGAAAGTACTTCGTTTTGGTTTTCAGGATAATTTGTAATGATAAGTTTTATTGGGTCAATAATTGCGCAAACTCTCGGAGCTTTTGGTTTCAAATCTTCTCTGATTGAATGTTCGAGCAAGGAAACATCAATGGTTCCTTCTACTTTTGTATAACCAATCTTATCAACAAAGTTGCGAATAGATTCGGGAGTATATCCACGACGACGAAGACCACAAACCGTTGGCATACGAGGGTCATCCCAACCTGCAACCAATCCTTCTTGAACAAGTTGCAACATTTTTCGTTTGCTCATTACGGTATAGTTTAGATTCAAACGGTTAAATTCTCTCTGTTTTGGACGATAGTCTGGTGTTACAAATTGGTCCAAATACCAATCGTAGAGCGGACGATGAACTTCAAATTCAAGTGTACAAATTGAATGAGTTACTCCCTCAAAATAGTCGCTTTGTCCGTGAGCAAAGTCGTACATCGGATAAACTTTCCACTTGTTTCCTGTGCGGTGGTGCGGATGCGATGTAATAATTCGGTACATAATGGGATCGCGAAAATGCATATTGCTGTGTGCCATATCAATTTTTGCGCGAAGAACCATTGCTCCATCTGGAATTTCTCCATTGGTCATTTTCTCGAAGAGAAGAAGATTTTCTTCAATAGGACGATTACGGAATGGGCTCTCTGTTCCAGGTTCGGTTGGAGTTCCTTTTTGCTGAGCTATAACTTCGGCCGATTGTTCATCAACATAGGCTTTTCCTTCTTTAATAAAGCGTATAGCCAATTCGTGCAACTGATGAAAATAATCTGATGCGTAATATAAATTTTCCCACTGAAAACCAAGCCACTGAATATCTTCCTTAATTGAATCAACATATTCTACATCTTCTTTTACAGGGTTAGTATCATCGAAACGAAGATTACAAATGCCTCCGTACTTTTGAGCTATTCCAAAGTCCATACAAATGGCTTTGGCATGACCAATATGCAAATATCCATTTGGTTCGGGAGGAAAACGAGTCTGTATACGACCATCGTTTAATCCTTCCTTAAGGTCATTTTCAACTATTTGTTCAATAAAATTCAAACTCTTTTTAGGAGTTTCTTTGGTGTTTTCTTGTGGTTGATTCATCGTAGTTTTTATTTGTCTAAACTTTCGTATAAAGAATTTTTGCTTTTGAATTCGGGAACAATTTGCTTCATTTTTTGAACAATTAAGAAATCTTTGAATGAGAAACTTAATTGGATAAGCTCGTCTATTTGTTTTGAAACAACGTCGTAATCATATTCTTGCACAGTGGCAATCATGATTTTTTTATGTGAAGTTTCTTTGGTTATCTCTTTCATGTTGAGCAACTCTTCGTATAGTTTTTCGCCAGGTCGGAGTCCTGTATATTCAATCATAATATCGACATTTGGCGTGAAACCTGCTAAGCGAATCATTTTCTTTGCTAAATCGTCAATTTTAACTGGCGTTCCCATATCGAAAATAAAGATTTCACCACCTTTACCTAATGTGCCAGCTTCAAGAACTAGATTGCATGCTTCAGGAATAGTCATAAAGTAACGGATTATTTCAGGGTGAGTTACTTTTACTGGTCCGCCTTCTTCTATTTGACGTTTAAAGATAGGAATAACAGAACCATTTGAACCTAAAACATTTCCAAAACGAGTAGTGATGAAATTTGTCGTATTGTCTTCGCTTTTACTTATTTTTCTAAAATAAGACTGAACG
>JAGCIZ010000165.1 GCA_017648235.1 Paludibacteraceae bacterium | reverse complement strand
TGGAGCGGAAAACGGGGCTCAAACCCGCGACCCCCAGCTTGGAAGGCTAGTGCTCTATCAACTGAGCTATTTCCGCAAATAAAATTATAAATTCTACGTGGGCAGTGATGGATTCGAACCACCGAAGTCGAAAGACAGCTGAGTTACAGTCAGCCCCATTTGGCCACTCTGGTAACTGCCCTAAAGCGAGCGCGAAGGTAAGAAAAATACTTTTAATATCAAATTTTTATATTTGTTTTTTCTTTTAATACTATCATTTTAATCGCAGTGATAGCACCTTCAGTTCCTTTATTTCCATGGATTCCTCCAGAACGATCTGTAGCTTGTTTCATAGTGTTTGTTGTTAAAACACTGAATATTACCGGAATTGAACCTTCTATGTTGAGTTGAGTAATGCCTTGAGTTACTCCTTGACATACGTAGTCGAAGTGGGGAGTGTCTCCTTGAATTACACATCCCATAACAATTATTGCAGAATAGTTTTTGCTCATTAGTTGTTTTGCAGCAAAAGTCAATTCAAATGTTCCGGGAACATGAAAAATATCAATATTATGTTCTTCTGCTCCATTTTCAATTAATGCATCAAAAGCACCCTTTAGTAGTGCGTGAGTAACATTAGAATTCCAGTCGGAAACAATTAGCGCAAATCGTTGTTTCTTTACAAATGCTTTTTCAGGCATTTGATTTGGATCGTAGTCTGATAAATTTTGATATTTTGTTGCCATGAGTAAATTTATTAAACAAAAGAAAGTAGTAAAACCTTTCTTTGGGTTTGGTTACTACTTTCTTTAAGTGAAAAAAGTATCTATTTTTTTATTTTTTCAAGTTAGCTCTTTCTATGTATTTATCAATATCAGCAGCTTGCAAGCTTTTGAAGTATTGGTCTTTGATGGTTGTATATGCTTCAATGGCTTCATCGTATTTGCCAAGTTCTTCGTAAACTACTCCTAATTTTTTTAAGTAAAAAGGAGCAGTAAGTTCATTGTCTTCTTTACTTGCTTTTTTGAAAAATTTTGCTGCTTTTTCGTATTCTTTCATTTCTACATAGCAATCTCCAATTAACCCTATTGTTGCAGGAGAAACATTGACAGAACTTAAATTAAATTTGTCAAGGAATTTAACCGCATTTTCGTAATCGCTCATTTGAAAATAACAAATTCCTGCATATAGAGATGCCAATTTTGCTGTTTTAGTAAACTTGTAATCTTTAGCAATTGCTTCAAAACCAATAATATCTTCTCCATCTCCATTCAATGCTAATTGGAAAGAGTCTTTTGCAAACACTTCTTGACAAATTGCAATTTTTTCCTGAGCTTCGGCTTCTCTAGGCGCAATGTACCATGATTTGAAAGCAAGAATAATTACTGCAATTAATATAATTCCACCCAATACATAAGAGATTTCTTTTTTGTATTTTTCAATAAATGCTTCTGATGTAGAAAGAGCATTTTCTACATTTTCTAATTCGTAATCTTGATTTTTATTGTTTTTTGCCATGATAATTAACCTTAATAAGTTTTCAATAATTTCGCAAAGATACACTTTTTTTTGATACGATATTTTATTTTTTCAAGAAGTCGCTCACGTTTTTTTCAATTCTTTCAGCAATGCTTTCTGACTCAGAAGGTGAGAATTTTTCGCCAGTGATTTGTTCAAAAAGTTCAATGTAACGATTGCTTATGTTGCAAACTACTTCATCTGTCATTTCTGGGACTTGCTGGCCTTCTTTCCCTTGAAAACCATTTTCCATTAACCATTCGCGTACGAACTCTTTGGATAATTGCTTTTGAGGTTCTCCTTTTTCGAATAATTCGTTGTAACTTTCTGCATAAAAATATCTACTTGAGTCAGGAGTGTGGATTTCGTCCATTAAGTAAATTGTGCCATTTGCTTTCCCAAATTCATATTTTGTGTCTACTAGAATTAATCCTCTTTTGGCTGCAATTTCAGTTCCTCTTTCGAATAATGCTAATGTGTATTTTTCTAAAAGTTCGTAATCTTCTTTTGAAACTAAGCCTTGACTTAAAATCTCTTCTTTAGAAATGTCTTCGTCGTGTTTGCCTATTTCTGCTTTGGTTGTTGGAGTGATTATAGGTGTTGGAAATTTTTCGTTTTCACGCATTCCGTCAGGAATTTTTACCCCACAAATTTCTCTTACTCCACTTTTATATGCTCTCCAAGCACTTCCGCATAGGTATCCACGAACAATCATTTCTACGGGGAATCCTTCGCAACGAAGACCAACAGTTACCATTGGGTCTGGAGTAGCAATTTTCCAGTTAGGACAAATATCAGATGTTTCATCTAAAAATTTTGCTGCAATTTGGTTGAGCATTTGTCCTTTGAAAGGAATTCCTTTGGGTAAAACAACGTCAAAAGCAGAAATTCTATCAGTGGCAATCATCACAAGTGTTTCATTGTTGATGGAATATACATCACGAACTTTTCCGTGATAGACAGATGTTTGATTTTCGAAATTAAATTCGGTTGCGGTAAGTGTTTTCATAAAAAATTGATATTATTTTCTTCTTAAATACTCCATTCAAAACCCTCTTTTGTGTCCTTAATGGAGAATCCTATTTCAGTAAGTTTATTGCGAATTTCATCGCTCGTTGCCCAATCTTTGTTTTGTTTTGCTTTTAGTCGAATGTCGAGCAGAAGGTCAACGGCTGCTTGATATGCTTGGAGATTTGAGTTCTCACTTTCTGCTTCGAGTTTTAGTCCAAGTATATCTTGAGCAAATGTTTTCCAAACAGATTTTAATTCTTCCAAATCTTCGGAAGAAATAGTCGCTTTTCCGTCGGCAATAGTATTGACTTGTTTTGCACTATCAAACAAGTGAGAAATCACAATAGGAGAGTTCAAATCGTCAGCCATTGCTTCTTCACAACGTTCTCTAAGACCTTTTATATCAATTGTTGTTGTAGAAGAAGGTGCTATTTTAAGCAAGCGGCTATATGCGTCTTTTAATCTTTCAAAACCTTTTTCGGCAGCTTCTAGAGCATTGTTGCTAAAATCAACAGTGCTACGATAGTGAGCTTGAAGAATAAAGAAACGAATGGTCATTGGAGAAAAAGCTTGTTTCAAAAGTTGATGATTTCCCGTGAAAAACTCTTCTAATGTGATAAAATTGCCGAGTGATTTTCCCATTTTTTGACCATTTATCGTAATCATATTGTTGTGCATCCAATATTTTACGCTTTCGTGTCCAAGTGCAGCACAACTTTGAGCAATTTCGCATTCATGATGAGGAAACATCAAATCCATTCCGCCGCCGTGGATATCAAAAGTTTCTCCAAGATATTTTGTTCCCATTGCCGAACATTCTAGATGCCATCCAGGAAAACCCTCGCTCCAAGGACTTGGCCAGTGCATAATATGCTCGGGTTGTGCCTTTTTCCAAAGTGCAAAATCGATACTTCTGCGTTTCTCACTTTGTCCGTCAAGTTCTCGTGTAGTTTCGAGTAATTCATCAATGTTTCTTCCAGAAAGTTTGCCGTAGTGATGTTGTTTGTTGTATTTTTCAACGTCGAAATACACTGACCCTTCACTTTCATAAGCGAATCCTGCATCAAGTATTTTTTGAACAAAATGGATTTGTTCTATGATATGTCCCGAAGCATGTGGTTCTATTGTTGGAGGAAGAACATTCAATGCTTCCATTGCTTTATGGTAACGATTGAGATAAAATTGAACAACTTCCATTGGTTCAAGTTGCTCGAGGCGTGCTTTTTTTGCTACCTTGTCTTCTCCTTCGTCGGCATCATGTTCAAGATGTCCTACATCTGTAATATTTCGAACATAGCGAACTTTGTAGCCTAAGTGTAATAAATAGCGATATAAAATATCAAAAGTAATAGCAGGACGAGTATGCCCAAGATGAGCATCTCCGTAAACTGTTGGTCCACAAACATACATACCTACACGTCCTTCATAGAGAGGTTTGAATTCTTCTTTTTTTCGTGTAAGCGTATTATAAATATTGAGTTTTTGTTTCATTGTTTTTCTCAAATCATTTCTAAATGCAAAGGTAGAAAAAAAGAGATTATTTTGGCATATATTGATTGCTTAAAAAAACTTATGCAAAATACTTCTCTTGAATGATTTTATAATGATGATTTTTTAGCGTTTAGTTGCACGAAGAATCTCTCGTTTTCCAATTGGTCCGGCAAGTCGTTCTACAACGAAGCCGACTTCTTGTAAAGTTCGCCTTACTACACCTTTGGCGCAGTATGTGGTGAGTATAGCTCCTTGATTCATTGCATTGTATAGTTTTTCAAAGATACATTTATTCCACATATCAGGTTGTTTTTCAGGCGAAAAAGCATCAAAATAGACGATATCGAAGTGATTTTTTAACTCCAAGTTTTTAATATCTCCAAGATGTTTTAATAGAGAAAAGTTTGAGGTGATTTCTTCAGTTCTATTCCATTCCGAACAATGTAATTTTTTGAAAATAGATTGTTCTTCTTTTGTTGTTGCATAATTGAAATTTGAATAAAAATCAGAAGGAACAGGATACAATTCAACCGTTTCGTAGTGAACTTTTTGTTTGGTTTTTGTTGCGGTTAGGAGAGTCAAAAAAGCATTTAGACCAGTTCCAAATCCAACTTCAAAAATCGAAATATCTTGTTTGTTGCATTGTAAGAAGGCCGATTGAATAAAAATATGATTTGATTCATTTTTTGCTCCATGAATGGAATGATAACATTCGTCAATCGTTTTGTTATAGAGCGTTTGAGAGCCATCTTCGGTTTGTCTAAGAGCGATGTTCATTTATTTATTTTGAGTTTTTTTTGATAAGCTCTTTTGGTTTCTGTTTTAGGGTAGGGATTTTTGTGTAATCCAATTCCTCTTCAACGTCCCAAAAGGCTCTTAGATTGATTTTTGAAGGATAATAATATACCTTTTCTGCTTGACGTTTTTCGGCATAATTGCCTGTGTCCCAAATGCCATTATTGTTTTCGTCAACAAAGATTTTTAGATAATAGTCTCCTGGATTCAAATTTTCAAAAGCAGTTTCAACATCAGTTGCCTTTGTTTCTCTTTCAACTTTTTCTCTTGAGTTTAGTAGTTGCAAAATTTCTTTTCCAGTAAAGTTTTTCAAAATCACATACAAATTTGCGTATTCTTCCAAAGAACGAATTTTGATGTTGACTTTTGTTTTGTTGGTGCTTTTGCCATAGTATTCATGGAAAGCAGCGGAGTCAAGAACTAAACGATATTCTTCTTCTGGAATCCATTCTTGCGCAATAGAAAATTTCATACTTGCGTCGTGAACTTTTAACTCAATTGGTATAGAAATCCAAAGAGTATCCTTTTTTCTTTCAAGATGAATTTTTGCTGTATCGTAATGTTTTATAGGAACATCAAAGGATAGAACGACATCGTTATATACGTCAAAAGGACCTTTTACGTTGTTAGTAATTTTCAAATGTTCAACCTTTTTTTTCTCATTTTCATTTTCTTTCTTTTTGCTCTTTTTTCTGGAAGATTCTTGTTGAGAATTGTTTTTTTGTTTTGGCGCTTTTACGGGTAAAACAATAGTATCCATTTTCAATACTACATTGTTAAGTGTATCTGTAAAAGGATAATAGAGTTCGAATTTTAGTGAGTCGGTTGCATAAGTTAGAGAATCGGTTATCCAGTAAGCAAGTGTATCTTGAGTTTTGTTTTGTTGAATGATGTAGTTGTTCTCCCATTCAAAATTTAGAGGAACGATTTTAGGTATAGAATCTTGTTTTTCGCTAAAGAAAAGTGTGAATTTATGAGGTTCTTTTCGTTCTCCTTTTATAAAATCATGTCGTATATGTTTTTCTTCAAATGCGGTAAGAATTATATTTTCTGGTTCGTATCTTAAGATTTGCTTTTCTATGATTGTGTCAATCGTTAACGAATCAATCATTATGGTATCAAATTTGGATTCAATGGTGATTTTTGTTTGAAAAATACTATCAGAAAAAGCTAATTTTTCGTTGGGAAGATCAAAGAGGTAATTTCCTCCAATATCTTGTAAAGCAAAAACTCTATAAGTTCCCTCTTTTACGTTGTTGATGGTGAATTTTCCTTCCTCATTTGTTTTTGTTATTCGCTCAAGTGGAAGAGTAGTGAAAGCGGAGTCGTGTAAATTTTGGTGAATACCAACTAAGATTCCTTTTATCGGATTCAGTGTTTCTGCATCAATTACACTACCTGATATTTTTAGTGTGTCAAGAACATTACCAGTAGAAAAAGCAAAAGAATAGTTTTTTAACGGATTACCTTCGTTATTGTCAACTATTGCATCGGAAAAATTGATTGTATAGGTTGTGTTTTCTTGCAACGTGTCTTCGTATTCGATGGAGATTTTTTTGCCAAGAGCTTTTACAACAGGAGCTTTTGTTGTTGTAGGTGATGAAGTTGATTTTTCTAGAAACTGGTTTAATACCACGATTTCATCAAAATCAATTTCAATTTTTTTGTTTTTGAAATTTACTTCGTTGTTTTTTGGTGTGCTTTTTACAACAACAGGTGGAGTTACGTCTTTTGGTCCTCCTTGAGGTCCCGCACCACGATTGGCACACGAGAATAAAAATCCAGAAAAGAGACTAGTCAAAATGGATATGCAACACCAAATATGTATTCTTGATTTATTCATTAATTTTTTTCTTGTTTAGCTCAATTACTTCTAAATTTTGTATGTTCTTATTGTCTATTTCAAATCGTAGTAGAGTTGGCACTAGTTGTGCTCCGTATTGACCAGCTGCTCCGGGATTTAAACATAATGTGTTCAACGTTTTGTCGTACATTACTCTTAGAATATGCGAATGTCCACAAACAAAAAGTTGAGGTGGATTTTTATATATTTCAGGAATAACTTCTCTGGCATATCGTTGAGGATAACCTCCTATGTGAGTTAACCAAACTGATACATCTTCGCATAGAAAATGGTTGTGTTGAGGAAAAAGATGCCGAATTTCATAGCCATCAATATTTCCATAAACTGCTCTTAATGGTTTGAATTTTTGTAACTTGTTGGCTACATCCAAAGAACCAATATCGCCGGCATGCCAAATTTCATCGCAATCCTCAAAATGCTGAAAAATACGTTCATCTAAGTAGGCATGAGTGTCCGACAAAAGTCCAATTCTTGTCATCTTTTTAATATTCTATCCATTTGGCGTTGATCCTCTTTCGCTCTAAGAGATTGGCGTTTGTCGTATGTTTTCTTGCCTCTAGCAATTGCAATGTTAAGTTTTGCCAATCCTTTTTCGTTGATAAAAAGCGAGGTAGGGACGATTGTTAGTCCGCTTTCTTTGACGCTTCTCTCAATTTTCTGCAACTCTTTTTTTGTTAGCAAAAGTTTTCTATCGCGTTGGGAGTTGTGGTTGTAGAAAGTTCCTAAACGATACTCAGCTATGTGCATTCCTTTTACCCAAAGTTCTCCTTTTTCAACTAAGCAGTAGGTATCAACCAAACTTACTTTTCCCTCTCTAATAGACTTTATCTCAGTGCCATAAAGCACAATGCCTGTTGTGAATTTATCCAACAGTTCGTAGTCGAAAGATGCTCTTTTATTCCGAATGTTAATGTTATTCTTAGGATGCATTATTCTTTTAGACGAGCAATAATAGTCTGGTTTCCTTTGGTTCTTTCTCCAATTTCAACAAAGATTTCGGCATCAGCAGGAAGAAATAAATCAACTCGAGAACCAAACTTTATGAATCCTAAATGTTCGTTCAAATGGCATTTATAATCAGGATGTGCATATGTGATAATGCGACGAGCAAGTGCGCCTGCTATTTGTCGAACAAGAACTTGTGACCCTTTTGGTGTTTCTATCAAAACCGATGAACGTTCGTTTTCGTGACTTGATTTTGGTAAATATGCTGCCATATGTCTTCCGTCATAATGTTTGCTGCATTTTACGGTACCTGCGATAGGGTACCAATTGGCATGCACGTTAAAAACAGTCATAAAAATAGAAACTTGAATGCGTTTTTCTCCATTAAAAAATTCATGCTCTTCAGTTGGTTCAATCACAACAACATGCCCATCAGCAGGAGCAACAATCAAACTTTCGTCTTCAATATTTCCTTCTCTTTCTGGATTTCTAAAGAAGTAAATAAAGAACGCTAGGATGACAACGGAAAATGCTAATCCTACAAAAAAGAATATATTTTGAGGATATTTACAATAAATAATAACATTGTAGGTGATCAATATGGCAAGCAAAACAAGCAATATATTGAATCCTTCTCTGTGTATTCTTAATTTTTTCATGCTTAAATATTTTTATTTATATAATTGTTTCAATTATTGTTCCTAAAAGAAGTATAATTGGAGCGGCAAGTAATACGCTGTCCAAACGATCCAAAATTCCTCCATGTCCGGGCAATAGTTTGCCAGAATCTTTTACTCCTGCTCGACGCTTGAACACGGATTCTAATAAATCACCCAATGTAGCAACAAGCGAAGTGATTACTGCGTAGAAAATGTATTGTACTTCTAAGAAATTAAATTTCCAAAGTAGAGTAGTGATAAATGTTACAAGAAAAACTCCTCCTACAAAACCTTCCCACGATTTCTTTGGTGAAATATTTGGAGCCATTTTGTGTTTGCCGAAAGCTGTTCCAAAAAGGTATGCTCCCGTGTCATTGATCCAAATGCAAGCAAATAGCAAAATTGAAGAAGGAACACTATATGTAGAAAATGAACTACTGTTATTATTTATAATTGAGAGTGCAAGAAAAGAAATGGAAATAAAAATCAATCCCAAAACATAGTATGACATATTGTGCAAAGAATTATTTTCTTTGAAAGTAAACAATTCAGAAACTGCAATGCCAACTATACAAATTATGCTACCTATGATAGTTGATGATACAGATAAAAATTTAAATTCTTCAAAACTATGAGAAAGATAAGGTAGAAACATTGTAGGAGCAAGTATTAATAATACTCCAACACAAGCGAATATCCAGTTCAATCGTACATTAGGTAAATTGTTTGCAATATAACAATACTCTTTCATTGCCAATAAACCGAAAACCAGTAATAACGAATTAAATGCAAGTTTTCCCCAGAAAATGGAGCCTATTACCAACGAAACGAAAATGGCCCCTGTTATTGTTCTTATGATGAAATTTTTCATAATAAATTTGCGATAAACAACTGCAAATGTACTAAATTGTTAATAGAGGGCGAAATTCAGAGTAGCAAAAAAAACAAAAAAGCTTTGTGAAACTTTTTTATT
>JAGCIZ010000164.1 GCA_017648235.1 Paludibacteraceae bacterium | reverse complement strand
ATGCAGATTTTTCAGTAGAAGACATTAGCACAAAGCCGGGCAAAAAATCTCCTGCTCCACCTTTTACTACTTCTACTCTTCAACAAGAAACTGCTCGAAAATTAGGATTTTCTGTTGCACAAACAATGAGAGTTGCTCAAAAACTTTACGAAGCGGGAAAAATCACGTACATGCGTACAGACTCTGTCAACCTTTCAAGTCTTGCACTAAACGCTTCAAAAGAGGAGATTCTTTCTATCGCAGGAGAAAAATATTGGAAATTTCGCAAATTTCAAACAAAAGCAAAAGGCGCTCAAGAAGCTCACGAAGCCATCCGTCCTACTTACATGAATGTTCATGAAATAGATGGAACTTCACAAGAAAAACGCCTTTACGATTTAATTTGGAAACGTACTATCGCATCACAAATGAGCGATGCCGAAATTGAACGTACTACAATAACTATAGGAGTTTCTTCCTCTCAAGAAAAATTCATAGCCGTTGGAGAAGTCTTGAAATTTGATGGCTTCTTACGAGTTTATACAGAATCCGTCGAAGATGAAAGTTCCGAAAAGGACGAAACAACTTTGCTTCCAAAACTAGAACTTCACCAGCTGTTAGAACTAAAGAAAAGCATAGCTCAGCAACGGTTTTCACAAAGACCCGCACGTTACACTGAAGCAAGTTTAGTAAAAAAACTAGAAGAGTTAGGCATTGGGCGTCCATCTACTTATGCGCCTACTATTTCTACTATTCAAAATAGAGATTACGTAGAGAAAAAAGAAATTGAGAATCCTTCTAAAGAATACACTCTTCTTACTCTCGAAAAAGGAACAATAAAAGAAACTGTAAAATCAGACAAAAACACAATAGAAAAAGGGAAACTTTCTCCGACCGATATAGGAATTGTTGTAAATGATTATTTGATAGAAAATTTTCCAAACATTATGAATTTCAACTTTACTGCAGACGTTGAAAAGCAATTTGATGAAATCGCAGAAGGGAACTCGGTTTGGACAAATGTAATTGACAAATTCTATCAAAAATTTAATTCAAATATTGAAAAGGCTCTACAAAACACAAGCAAAAAAACTGGAGAGAGAGAGGTAGGTATTGACCCAAAATCTGGCAAACCTGTTTTTGTAAAAATAGGAAGATATGGAGCCGTAGCTCAAATAGGCTCTGCTTCCGACGAAGAAAAACCTCTTTTTGCATCATTGCAAAAAGGTCAAAGCATAGAAACTATCACGCTTGAAGAAGTCCTTGACTTATTCAAACTTCCAATGAATGTTGGAGAATTTGAAGGAGAAGAAATAACCATTGCCGTTGGGAGGTTTGGCCCCTATGTAAAACATGGTAAGAACTTTGTTTCTATCCCCAAAGGAGAAGATCCTTTGAAAGTAACTTACGAAAGAGCTATTGAACTAATTGTAGAAAAAAGAGAAGTTGAAAAGAACAAAGAAATCAAGAAATTTGAGAAAGAAAATATTTTTGTTCTAAACGGACGATTTGGTCCCTATATTTCATACAATAAAAAGAATTTCAAAATTCCTAAAACATTATTGCCTGCAGAACTTACACTTGAAGATTGTCTTAAAATCATCAACGGAGAAACCAAAACAAAGAAAACCAAAAAAACTTCAAAAAAATAATGAAGCTTTGTGCTTTTCCTATGAGATTTATTAAACAATATCTTCCATATTACAAAAACAACCTAAAAATTGCTCTTCCTATTGTTCTAACACAATTAGGAGGAGCTGTTGTTTCTCTTGCCGACAACATAATGGTCGGACATGTAGGAACCACGGAACTTGCTGCGGTTTCTTTTTCTAGCTCCATCTATTTTTTAGGGCATGTTTTGGCCATCGGTGCAGTGATGGGCATTACACCTCTCGTAGGTCAAGTGTTTGTCCAAAAAGATAAACACAACATAAAATCCTACTTCTACAACGGATTTCTTTTTTCACTTATTGTTGCCATTGCACTAGCAGGTCTACTCTTCTCCGTTTATCCATTTTTAGACAAAATGGGACAAGAAACCGAAGTTGTAGAAACTTGCCGTCCTTATTATCTAATTACAACATTCAGTCTAATACCTTTTCTTCTTTTTTGCCATTTTAAGCAATTCATGGAAGGGCTCGGAAATACTAAAATTGCAATGATTATTACTATAATTGCCAACTGCATCAACATTTTTCT
>JAGCIZ010000015.1 GCA_017648235.1 Paludibacteraceae bacterium | reverse complement strand
TTCAGTGAGAAAGGAGGATGAGAAAATTCTCTCTTTACTTAGAAACAATGTATCATACTTTATTCAATTTGATCAGCAAACAAAAGTTCCAATCGAGATAGCCTACAAAACTCCTGCAACTTTGGGACGTGATAGAATTGCTGCTGTTGTTGGTGCAAGATGTATTTTTCCACAAAAAGACGTGCTTGTAATTGATGCAGGAACCTGCGTTACTTATGAACTATTGACAAAATCAGGTGTATATTTAGGAGGAAATATTTCTGCCGGTTTTTCTACACGCTTGAGAGCAATGCGTCAGTTTACAGGAAAATTGCCCTTATTGACCCCAGAAGTTGTTTGTCAAAAGATGGGAACTGATACGAATTCTGCAATGTTGGTAGGAACATATCGTGGTTTGCTTAGCGAAATAGAAGGATTTATACAAGATTCTAAACAAATCTTAAAAAATGATAATATATGCATTATTGCAACTGGAGGCGAGGCTCATTTCTTTGTCAATAAATTAAAAGATACTATCTTTGTGGACGAAAATTTAGTTCTTGTTGGGCTAAATACAATATTGAATCATAATGCGTCTTAAAACCACAATTATTTTTCTTTTTTTTGCTGTAGGGTTGTTGGCACAAAATAATACCAATTCTCCCTATACGCGTTATGGTTATGGTCGTTTGGATCAGCCTGTTTTTGGTCGTGCTCAAGCGATGGGTGGTTTGAGTTATGCGATGCGTAGTAATTCGCAAATAAATCCTGCAAATCCGGCTTCGTATAGTGCTGTAGATACTATGACTTTTATGTTTGATATTGGCGCATCTGCCTCTTTGTCGAACTTTTCAATGCAAAAAAATCGGTATGTTGCTGGGACTGCAAATTTGGATTATTTGGCTGCTCAATTTTCGGCAACCAAGTGGTTGGGTTTTAGTTTTGGTTTGATACCTTTTTCTTCCGTTGGTTACGATTATGAAACAAAATCTACGTTAGGAACTGATTCTATAACTTGTTCTTATCAAGGAACAGGAGGAATTACCCAACTCTACCTTGGAGTTTCTTTTCTTATTTGGAAAAGGTTTGCATTGGGCGCAAATGCGTATTATTCATTTGGAGAAATCAATCATTCTCGCAATTTAGAGTTTAGTTCATCCAGTTATACACCTACCCAGTATAGCGCGGCAATGAATGTTAACAGTTTTAGTATGCGTTTTGGGTTTCAGTACACCGAGACTTTTTTGAAGAAACATACTCTTACCGCTGGCTTTGTTTATGATTATAAAGCAAACTTGAACGGAAAATTTGAAAATATTTTGATTGACACGGATACAATTTCTACTTCATTTAATGATAGAAAAATGGAAATGCCTGCTTTTTATGGAGCAGGTCTTTCGTATCAGTATGATAAGCGTTTGACCATTGGAGTTGATTATTCGTTTAGAGAATTTGCAAAAGCAAAATATTATGGGAAAACCGATTCTTTGAAAAATGTTCATCGAATAACATTGGGCGCTGAATACTTGAATGATCCGTATAGTACGAAGTATGTTGATAGAATTTGTTGGCGTGCGGGAGGGTATTTAACAAACTCCTATATTGGGCAAAAAACTCTTGATTATGGAGTAGCAGTTGGAGTTGGTTTTCCTTTGAGAGCTTCTAGGACTACACTTAATGTGACACTTGAGTATAATAAAATAGGAAAGAATACAGCTACGTCAATGCGAGAAGATTATTTGAAATTTTCTTTTAATGCAACAATAAACGAAACGTGGTTTTTTAAGTCAAAGATAAAGTAATAATAATTTAATAATTTTTGAAAAAATGAAAAAAGTATTAGTAACAGTGGTTTGTGCTTGTATTGTTTTACAAGTTTTTGCCAAAGAAAATTGTATCAAAAAAGTTGAAACGACTCCTGCTCCAGCCTCAGTAGAAAAGAACATGAATGTGTCTGAAGATTGTACTATGAACGTTAGTCTTTTTCATGAATCTGTAAAGCAAAAAAGTTTTGCTGATGCATTAGATCCATGGACTTCAACGTATAAAGATTGTCCTTCGGCAAATCGTGCGATCTATACTGATGGTGAAAAAATTATGGATTGGCTTATTCAAAATGAAAAAGATGCAACGAAGAAAGCTGAATTAGTCAATGATTTAATGGTACTTTATGAC
>JAGCIZ010000163.1 GCA_017648235.1 Paludibacteraceae bacterium | reverse complement strand
TTTGTGATGGGACGCGTTACTGCGGGTATTCATTGGGGATTTTACCTCATCGACCCCATCAAAGATGCCTACCCAAAAGGCACAAACCCAAGGTATGCCGACAAGGTTACAGGAGTTGAAAAACGCCCATATCCGTTTTACCTCTACGACCCCGACAAAGAGGACGGATGGAACTATTTCCGCTTGATGCTTAAGTGTCGCATTGTGGACAACCTATTTGCAAGCATTGCCATCAAAACTCACCTACAAAAGGCCGAGTTTATTGAGTGGGGATTGGGTTACTCGTTCAACTTCAAGCCCAAAAAGAGCAGCACAGATATGTTGTATCCGCTTTTTTAACTACACAAAAAACATCTAACTTCTAAACATTTTTTTCCTATCTTTGTCCATCGGTTTTTGCCGAAGGAGAGGGCGTTTCTCTACGGGAAAAACTTTACATATTTTTTAACTAAGCATTAGCTATTATTCGCATTCAAAAGAAAAAAGTCCGCTAAACTGATTTTCTAACGAATCGGAATAAATTTCACGGAAAAGGTTCGCCTTATATTTTTCCGTACTACTATCAAAATGTTAATGCTCACACATTTAGGTGTGAGCTGCTCTTGATAGTAGGCGGGTTTCTTAGCGGACTTCCCGTGAATGCGAAAGAGAAGTTTACACCTTCTTTTTGTACCATTCGGATTACGATTGATAGCATGCACAAAAACTATCAATCATTATGCCTCCAGGAAACAATGCTTTACATGCTGCGAATAGAGCAAGACAAGATGAGTTTTATACTCAACTATCCGACATCGAAAAAGAGTTGCGACACTACACCGAACACTTTCGCGGAAAAGTGGTTTTCTGCAACTGCGACGACCCCTACGAAAGCAATTTTTTCAAATATTTTGCAATGAATTTCAACCACTTAGGTTTGAAACGCCTCATTGCAACTTGTTACAACGGCTCGCCCGTGCAGGGCAACGAATTGCTTCTGCAGTTCGACTCCGACAACCCCGAGGAGCCGAAAAAAATCGCTTACAAAATAGAAATTAGCGAGGTGCACGACGCCAATGGCGACGGGGCAATCGACCTTGCCGATGTGCGTTACTTGTTGCAAAACGACAAAAACGTCATCTCTATTCTCAAAGGCAATGGCGATTTTCGCTCGCCCGAATGCGTAGAACTCTTAAAGCAAGCCGACATTGTGGTAACCAATCCTCCTTTTTCACTTTTTCGTGAATATGTGGCACAATTAGTTAAATACGAAAAGCAATTTTTGATAATTGGAAATCAAAATGCAATAACATATAAAGAAATTTTTAAGTTGATAAAAGAAAATAAAATTTGGCTCGGAAGTTCTTTATCTTATATCGCATTTAAAGTTCCTAACTATTATGAAGAAAGAGCAACTAGATTTTGGATAGATGATACAGGACAAAAATGGCGTAGTTTGGGTAATGTTTGTTGGTTTACAAACTTGGATGTTCAAAAACGTCACGAAGATTTGATTTTGTACAAATCATACAATCCCGAAGAATATCCAAAATACGACAATTACGACGCGATAAACGTAAACAAAACAGCAGAAATTCCTTGCGATTACAACGAAGCTATGGGCGTTCCTATCACATTTTTAGACAAATATAATCCCGA
>JAGCIZ010000162.1 GCA_017648235.1 Paludibacteraceae bacterium | reverse complement strand
TTTGCAAACTTGCATCGGCTTGATATTGTTTGAAAATATACCAAGCCAAAACAGGTAAAAGTAATAATAGCAAATACAGATATTCCGGATTATTAAAACTCATTCTATTTTTTCTATTTTTTCTCTTTTTTGTCTAACGATTCACTATTTTCATCAAGAGTTATTTCCTCTATCACCATTGTTTTCTCCACAAAAGAGTATGCCTCAGACAAACTTTTAGAACACTCATCGGGCAAAGGGTTCCATTTGGCAAACTTCACCAAATCAGCCAACTGAAACATTGACTTTAATAATGATATTGCATTTCTATCTACATCAAAATTTTTGAGTAAGGACAATGTCTCATCCGAAGTGGACTCCATAGCATTAACATCATAACGTTTACTAATATAGGTTCGAACAACATCTGTCAACTCTGTATAATAAACTTTATATTCACCTTGTTGCCAAATTTTTTCTTGTTTTATTCTATCCAAACCTTCCAAAGCTGTAACATGCGCAGGGATTACAACCTCTGGCTCTTTAAGAATATCCGAGTTCTTTTTCAGATAAAGCAACACTAAGCGATAAATTCCGTAAGACGCCAAAACTCCCAATAACACATAAAGAAGAATCAAAAAGAACTTTTTCCAGTTAAATGGAGGCGCATAAATAGGTTTTATATCTGCTATCTGAAAATCAGCAGAGTCTGTTTGAATATCAACAGTAAAAACTTTAAGAGAAAGAGGATTACTTTCTACAGTATCTCCTCCCACACTACTGAAAGCGAACGGCGGGATGTAATATAAAGCCGTATCAAAAGAGGTTAATAAAAACGAATGTTTTACTTTTATGCGATTATTTTCTATTTGAGTAGTATCCACTTTGAGTCGTTCAACTAACTCCAAACCAGAAATAATCGTATCCGAGAAAAGTGGAATATTAATTCTTTCGTCAGCAGATTGATCTACCTCAAATGTAAGAGCAGTTTGCTCTCCAATGAACAAAAACGTAGAATCTATAGTGGCCTGCACCGAAAATTTTTGAGCAGAAAGAACTGAAAATTGCAATCCACACAACAAACAAATTATGTATCTGAGCAAGTTCCTCATTACGTTAATTTCTTAATTTAAACAACTGTATCAAAGATTTTACATAATCCTCTTCCGTAGAAATAGAAACAAAGTCCACTCCCGACTTTTTCAAAGAACGTTTAAGTTCATTTTGTTTTCCAATCCAACAATTCTCATACTCCTGACGAAGCCGTGAATCGTTCGTATTTACCCAAATACGTTGGTCGGTTTCCGCATCTTTTAACTTTATATAACCAACTTTTGGCAAAACTGTTTCTCGTTTGTCATAGACCTGCACTGCCACTATATCATGCTTTTTGTTTGCAATAGTCATAGCTTCAGAAACATCCTTATCTATAAAATCGGAAATAAGAAATGCCGTAGAACGTTTTTTTACCATATTGGTAAAATAGCGCAACGCAGCCGAAATATCAGTTTTTCTACTTTCAGGCTTAAAATCTATCAACTCACGGATAATATACAAAATATGTTTTTTGCCTTTCTGAGGCAGAATACACTTTTCTATTCTATCCGAGAAAAATATAACCCCAATTTTGTCATTGTTTTGAATTGCAGAAAAAGCTAAAGTTGCAGCAATTTCAGTAATAACCTCTTGCTTAAGCGTTTTACAAGTTCCAAACTCACGACTTCCCGAAACGTCTATCATAAGCATTACTGTCAATTCACGTTCTTCTTCAAAAATCTTTATAAACGGATTATTAAATCGTGCTGTTACATTCCAATCAATGTTACGCACATCGTCGCCATACTGATACTCTCGCACTTCCGAGAAAGTCATTCCTTTCCCTTTAAATGCAGTATGATATTCTCCCGCAAAAATATTGCGAGAAAGACCTCGAGTTTTAATCTCTATCTGGCGGACTTTTTTTAATAAATCGCTCGCTTCCATTTTTTTAGAAAAATGTTTTTTTAAGGAACTTCAACCGAATTGAGAATTTCGCTGATAATTTCTTCCGAAGTCATATTATTTGCTTCTGCCTCGTAAGTCAAACCAATTCGATGACGAAGTACATCGTGAGCCACAGAGCGAACATCTTCTGGAATAACATATCCCCTTCTTTTTATAAACGCATATGCTTTTGCTGCCAAAGCCAAATTGATGGATGCACGTGGCGACCCTCCAAAGGCAATCATATTTTTCAAAGACTCCAATCCATACTCTTCAGGAAAGCGAGTTGCAAAAACAATATCAACAATGTATCGTTCAATTTTTTCGTCCATATAAACATCACGGACAACCTTACGCGCTTCAAGAATCTCTTGCACAGACAGAATAGGTTTAACCTCTTGCTTCTCTGCCGACATGTTTTGACGAATAATCAATTTCTCTTCTTCTTTTTTAGGATAATTGATTACCACCTTAAGCATAAAACGGTCAACTTGCGCCTCTGGCAAAGGATATGTTCCTTCTTGCTCAATAGGGTTTTGTGTAGCTAGTACCAAAAAAGGCTCTTCTAACGCATAAGTGTTTTCACCAATGGTTACTTGTCGCTCCTGCATTGCTTCGAGTAGCGCACTTTGCACCTTTGCTGGAGCACGATTTATTTCATCAGCCAAAATAAAATTTGAAAAAACAGGTCCTTTCTTAATCAAAAACTCCTCTTTCTTTTGGCTATATATCATCGTACCAATGACATCGGCCGGTAGTAAATCTGGAGTAAACTGAATACGACTAAAATCAGCATTAATAAGTTGTGCCAAAGTTTTTATCGCCAGCGTTTTTGCCAAACCAGGAACACCTTCTAGCAATACATGCCCATTTGACAAAAGTCCAATCAACAAAGAATTCACCAAATGCTTTTGACCTACAATAACGTTATTCATTCCCATTGTAAGGGTATCAACAAAAGCACTTTGTTTTTCGATGCGTTCGTTCAACGCTCTAATATCAATAGTTTGTTCCATAAATTTTACTTTTTATTGTTGCAAATATAATAGATTTCTGCAACTTTATTTTTCAAATAAACTTCTGTTAAGACTTTATGCTTTTTTTTAAGAAAATTTAAATATTCTCTCTTTTTTCCAAGCAAACAATATTTTCTACATGGTGCGTATGAGGAAACATATCAACAGGTTGCACAGAAACAACTGAATAGACTTCATCCAATAAACTTAAATCACGAGCTTGCGTTGCAGGATTACAACTTACATACACTATTCGTTGGGGCGCTGCTAGAAGAATAGTTTTAATCACATCTTC
>JAGCIZ010000161.1 GCA_017648235.1 Paludibacteraceae bacterium | reverse complement strand
TTGAAATCTATTGTTGCCCAGAAACAAGAACAAGAAAAACGTAGGAGAGAAGAAAATCCTGAATTGGCAGAAAAATTAGATTCTTTCTTTACAGAAATTCCTCAAATAGATTTTTCTTCGATTGCTCAAAAAGATAACCAAGCAACCCGCGTTGCATCTGCAACAATTTTGGGTGTTTTTGCTGAAAAAATTGAAAACATGATGGTTTCCTCTGCTGATTTGTCGAACTCGGATAAGACAGATGGTTTTATGAAGGGCGGAAGTGGAGTTTTTTCAAAGGAAAATTATTCAGGATGTTTTATTAATGCTGGTGTAAGTGAACTTACAATGGCATCGGTAATGAATGGTATCGCACTTCATGGAGGAATTATTCCGGTTTGTGGAACGTTTTTTGTTTTCTCTGACTATATGAAGCCTGCTATTCGAATGGCCGCTCTTATGAAACTTCCTGTAAAATATGTTTGGACTCATGATGCTTTCCGTGTTGGAGAAGATGGACCTACACATCAACCAATTGAGCAAGAATTGCAGATTCGTTTGATGGAACGTTTGAAAAATCACGACGGTAAAAATAGTATGTTGGTTCTTCGTCCTGCAGATGTTAATGAAACTACTGTCGCATGGCAATTAGCATTGGAAAATACTGATACTCCAACAGGCTTGATTTTGACTCGTCAAAACATTAGTACAATAATGAATTATGATCAAGCTCAAGGGGCTAAGAATGGTGCTTATGTCTTAAAATCGGAAGAAAGTCCTGATGTTGTATTGTTGGCAAACGGCTCGGAAGTTTCTGCTTTGATGGAAGTTTCTTCAATGTTGAAAGAAAAAGGTGTCAAAGCGAGTGTCGTTTCTGCTCCATCAGAAGGATTGTTCTTTTCTCAATCAAAAGAGTATCGTCAAAGTGTGATTCCTTGTGGTGTGCCAGTCTTTGGCTTGACTGCAGGTTTAAGTACTACACTTTCTGAATTGGTTGGTGCTAATGGATATGTTTATGGTTTAGATCATTTCGGTTATTCCGCACCATTTAAGGTTTTGGATGAGAAGTTTGGTTTTACACCTGAAAATATATTTAACCAAGTTGTTGAATTCTTGAAGTAATATAATTTTAATTTTTTTATAGGAGTGTTATTTATGGAGAGTAAGTAACACTTCTTTTTTTAAGGTTACTGTTGTTATGAATCCTTTAGCAATTATACAGAAATACTATGACACAAAATCTCCTTTGTATGACGTTCTTGTTACTCATAGTGTTCAGGTTAGAGATAAAGCGGTTGGTATTGCTAGTAAAAATCCGCATTTAAATATAGACTTGCAGTTTGTTTCTGAGGCTGCAATGTTGCATGATATAGGGGTTTTTATGACAAATGCGCCTCGAATTTTTTGTAATGGAAGTTTTTCCTATGTTGCTCATGGTTATTTAGGAGCAGATATTTTGCGAAATGAAGGTTTTGAAAAGCATGCTTTAGTATGCGAACGGCATACTGGAACGGGACTTTCTTTACAACATATTGTGTCAAATAATTTGCCGATTCCTCATAGAGATATGCAACCTATCAGTATAGAGGAGCAGTTGATTTGTTTTGCTGATAAGTTTTATTCAAAAACTCATCTTGACCAAGAACTTCCAATCGAAAGGATTCGTGCAAAGATGTCTAAATTTGGAGAGGATTCATTGGCAAAGTTTGACTATTGGATGGATTTTTTCAATTTGTAAGCAAAATCTTATTAAAACAATTTTTCTTTAGAATAGTTTTTTTACTTTTGGTGATGTAATTTTAAAGTTTGTATTTATGAAAAAAGTATTTATTTGTTTAGCTGTTGCTTTGATGGCAGTGGCTTGCGGTTCAAAGAAAGAAGTTGCTCACAAAGGAGATGTGTCTGTTACTATCCCTTGTTCAGGAAAAGAATATCGTAGCGACAAAGATCATCTTCGTGCTTTAGGTACGGGTTATTCTACAAGTTTGCAAATTGCACGCGACAAAGCACTTCTTGCAGCACGTGCGGAATTGGGTGCACAAGTTAGCGATTTGATTAAGCGTGTTACTGACAACTATGCATCTTCATATGAAATTGGTATGGACGAAGAAGCAAAAGGAAAATTCCAAGATTTAACTCGTCAAGTAGTTAACCAAGAGCTTAACGGAACAATTGTAATTTGTGACGAAACACAACGTACACAAGACGGCAAATTCCGTTGCTATGTTGTAGTTGAAATTGTTGGAACTGAGTTAGCAAACAAAGTTGCTAATACAGTTAAAAACGATGATAAACTACGTATCGATTACGAATACGAAAAATTCAAAGAAGAGTTTGAAAAAGAAATGAGCAAATTGCAATAATTGTTCAATTAAATAGACAAAGGTGCTTGTATCTATAAAAAACTGCAAGCACCTTTTTTGTAAAAACTTATGATGCAGAGATTTTGCTACTGTTTTATTGTTGTTGCTTTAGCTGTTTTTGTTGGATGTACGACTCAAAAACAAATCGCTAAGAAGCAGAAACCCGAGTGGATAACCCAGCAATTATCCGACAAGGACTATTATCAAGGTGTTGGCTACGCACTGAAAGAGAAAAAGTCAACAACACACTATGATGTGGCAAAAACAATGGCGTTAAAAAATCTCGCTGAAGAAATTTCGGTAGATATTTCATCTTCAACCATACATATCAGTTACGAAAACGATTTATCGCTAAAAGACGATTTTACTTCCGTTATTGAGTCTCGTGTGAATTCATCTTTGGAAGGATACGAAATAGCAGATACATACGAAAATAGCAAAGAGTATTGGGTGTTGTATCGTTTAAGTAAGCAGAAATATGCTTCAATTCAGGCACAAAAGAGAACAAAGGCAATAGAACTTTCGGTGTCACATTTTTTGGAGGCAGAGAAATATCAAAAAGATTTTGATATACGTAATGCTATTATTTTCTACGCAAAGTCGCTTGATGATTTGAAGGCATATTTCAACGAAACAATTACTGCCGAAGTGAATAATCAAAAGATTAATCTAATAAGCGAATCGTACAATCGTATTTATCGGATACTTAGTGATATTGAAATTGTTGCAAAGAACAAATCAGTTGATTGTAAAGTTGGTTATAAAGTAGACTCCGAACAGCTTGCTTGCGAGGTAATATTTCAAGAAAAAAAGATAAAAAACTTTCCGTTAGTAGCTTTTTTTAGTGAAAACGCTCAACAACAAAAACTGAATAGCGATGCAAACGGAATAGTGCAAACATCACTGCTTGTAAAATCACAAAAATCAGTAGAAACCTTTGAATTTTCGGTTGATAAAACCACTTTGCTTCTTCAGTCGGCAACTGACTTTGCAATCCGAAAATGGTTACAAAAGATTCCTACCACAAAAACTAAAATCTTACTAAAAATAAGCAAACCTTCTATTTCCATTTCATCGGTTGAGAAAAATATTGGTATAGTTCAAAAGGACAATGTATTAAAAGCAAAACTTGAACAACTTCTATTGGCGAATGGTTACAATATTGTGAGTAAAAATGCTGATTTCGAGGTTTCCATATCGTCAGATACAAAAGGTCAAACTCAAACAAAAGGAATTTTTACAACTCTATTAAACGCCCAGTTTAGAATAAAAAATTTAAGAAATGGAGCTATAGTTGAGGCTCAAAATCTAACAACCAAAGGTACTCAATTGTCTTATAAAGTAGCTGGTGAAAAAGCCTACGAAGAGGCAACGCGTCAGATTGAAGCACGATTGTTTTCTAGTTTTATTAACGCATTTCTCAAAACAGAATAATTTTGAAAATTATGAGAGAAAAATTTCTACAGTTTTTTATTGTTACATTGATTTCTTTGTTGCTTTCTAGTTGTGCTTATAAGCGTTTATTTAAGGAAGGGAAAAAGTATGAAGAAGCGGGAATGCTTGAATTATCTGTAGAAAAATATAATGCGTCTCTCATTAAAAAAGAAGATTTTACAGATGCTCGTATTGCTTTGAATCGCACAATAATTCGTTATGCCAACGAATTAGAGCAACAAATTGATAATAATTACACTCAACTCGATGACGATGCTCTTGTTGAAAATTTTATAAAACTAAAGAATCTAAAAAATATTGCCGATAATAATCGTATTCAGTTGGAAATTGGTAGTCGAACGCAAGAACAGTACAACGAATCTCAACAACGTTATGTGATTGATCATTATGCTAAAGTTCTTGCTTTTATTGAGACTGAAGATTTTAGTACTGCTCTTTCTCATATTCTTGCTATCAAAAAAGTGAATACGAACTATAAAGACATTGTAGAGAAAGAGATTATATGCCGTTGCGAACCACTTTATAGAGAAGCTCTCCAACAGATGCAACTTGAAAAATATCGTACCGCATACAATACTTTCAGTTCGGTTATAAAAATTGGAACGAACTACAAAGACAGCAAAAGTTTGCAAGACGAATGCCTTGAGAAAGGAATGCTTACAGTTGCTTTTACATCATTTTACTCCAACGATACAAGTAAAAAAACTTTTATTGATAAACTTAAAAGCAGTATAACCACAACCGTACAAAACTCAAATGCGATATTTCTAGAAATTGTTGATATAAACAATACTGAAGCGATTATCAAGGAGCAACATTTGGCGATGCAGAATGGAATTGAAATCCAAGGAACACTGATTCCTGTTCGTTCGCATTTAACGTTAGATGTCCCTCAATTAACTTATACAAAAAGTTCATTAACCAAAACAAAGAAAAAAGGATTTATTAAAGAAATACAAAAAGATAAGAGCGTTGTTTATCATAAGGTTTATTACTACGAGTGTACGCAGAGTGCAGTTGCAAAAGTTACACTAAACTACAATCTGAAATCTACAGAAACCGGACTCACTTTACTTTCTAATAGTTACTCTTTGCAAACTTCTGACAAGGTTCATTATATTGAGTATTCTGGTAAAAATGCATCAAATTTATTAAGTGGAAGTTGGGAAAATCAAGGAAAGTTCAATCCAGAAAAAGATCGTGTAAACGACAACTATACTGCTAAAAACAATATCCAAACCTTGCTTAAAGCGCGAACATCTCTAAAATCATCCACCGAACTTCAAAACGTTCTTTGCACAGATATTGCAAAGAAGCTTTCAAACAGTTTGTTGAATTACAATCCAGAGAAATAAAAAAGGCACCGATAAAAAACCGATGCCCTGCTTAACATTTAATAAAAAAAACTATGAAAACTTTTACTCTGCAAAGATAAGGTTTCTCTTTTTTATAATAAACTTAAATTATCATAAAAATCAAAATTCACTTGTAAAGTGGAAACGAATGTCCTCAAAGTCTTGTTGGGCCATTTGCAAAATATAAGCTGAATCTGCCATAAAAACATCGCGACCTTCGTTATCTTTTGCCATGTATTGCACTTTTCGCTTTTTGAAAAGTTCTAGTTTTTCTTTGTTGTCGCTTTCTATCCAACATGCTTTGTAAAGAGATATAGGCTCAAAACGGCATTGTGCTCCGTATTCGTGAAGAAGACGGTATTGAATCACTTCAAATTGTAGTTGTCCTACTGTGCCTATTATTTTTCGTCCATT
>JAGCIZ010000160.1 GCA_017648235.1 Paludibacteraceae bacterium | reverse complement strand
GTTATCTCTATCGTATGCTTGCCACTTTCAAGATTCTTGACAACAAAACGATGCGGCGTAGCCAAAGATTCTTGCGAACCTATTTCCTTCCCATCTATTCTCACTGTGCTTTTCCACAACACACGTTCTAAGGTTAATTCCCAATCGCAAGTTTCATTTGTACGAAAAGTACGCGTATATGTAGCTTCACCAATGAATTGATATTTTCTTGACAAACATCCTAAAAATGGTTCTATTACTTTATTACCAAAACCAGCTTCGTCCAATGTAGCAGGTAAACTGATTTCTCCTTCACGCTTAGCATCTTCCGTCAAAATGGTAGGACTATACATCACATTTTGAGTAGGACCAAGACCTCTATTTGGCACCAAAAGAGTGTCTTTCTTTGTACTTTCCTTTAGAGACACAAACCACTTTCCTTCTAAAGAAATTTCTTTTTGAGGTTGACATGCAATCAATGCAAAAGCTATGCAAAACAGACCAAGTTTCAATATTCTTTTTCCCATCGTTTATTTATTTTGCAACAAAAATAAGCAAAAGAGTTGACTCTGAAAACATCTATTTTTGCACGCATTTTGTAGTAAAGAAAAATATAAAAGGGAATTTTATTACCTTTGCCATTAAACTTCTAAAATCTATCAGAAAAACATCGAAAATAGCGTTAATAAGCATTGCTGTCGTAGTGGCGATAGTAACAGTTTGCTCTTTTGTTTGGAAAGAAAAGGTAGAACAATTTTTGATACAAAATTTAGAAACCTCCTTAGGAAAAGCCCTAGGCACTTCCGTTTCTATTGAAGATATTGATTACAAACTGTTTGACAAGATTGTCATCCGTAGATTGACGTTAAAAGACACCGGCAACGAAGATTTATTGTCGGCCGATGAGATAGAATGCGATTTAGGAATTATGCCACTTTTTTCAGGAGAAGTGGTTTTGGATTTTCTTAAACTTTCCAATACAACATTCAACCTAAAAAAGAACGAAAACGGAACTAACTTAGATTTCCTTCTTTCTCGATTCAAAAAAGAAGGAAAAATGACAACTCGTTTTCGGCGAATAATTCTTGAAAATTGCTTCGTTCATTTTGTCAATGAACAAAAAAAGCAAAAACTTGGCAACGGAGTTTTCAACCCAAATGACATTCGCATTGGCGAAATCAACTCCGAAATTAACATTGACCTTCTTAAAAAAAACACTTTTGAAGGAAGAGTTAATTATTTGAACTTCAAGGAACTTAATTCTAATTTTATTTTCAAAAATCTACAAACGGACATCCGATTAAATGATAGTTCGCTTCTTGTTTCAGAACTTCTTTTACAAACTCAACATTCAAAATTAGAGTTTGATACTCTTACAACATTCTTCTACTCGTTTGATGAGCTAAAAGATCTTTCTGACAAAGTTACTTTCGGAATAAAACTCCAACCTTCATATATTACGTTAAGCGATTTTGGAGGGTTCGTTCCTACACTGAGAAAATTCTCCAATAAACTTTCAATTGACGGAGAAATAAAAGGAACTCCAAACCAAATTCTCTGCCCAAATTTGCTAGTCAATTACGGAAGTTCTATTCATTTTGATGGAGATTTTTCTATTTCTGACTTGATAAACGAAGAAAAACCTTACATATCGGCCGATATCAATAAGCTAGATTTTAATGTAGCTTCACTCCAAGACATATTAGCTATTGTCAGAAATAAGCCTACAATATTTCCACAACGTTTGAGCCGCTTAGGCAAATGCACCTATAAAGGGAAAATTGATGGTTTTTTTGAAAAGATAGAACTTTTAGGCACACTCTACTCTGGAATTGGGAATGTACATACTGATATATTTTTGGAATCAAACAATAACTTTTCTGACATAAAAATTGATGGGAACATACAAACTAGAAATTTACGTTTAGGAGAAGTTCTTGACCCAAAATGGCAAATAGGTACGCTTACATTCAATACATACGTTTGTACAATGTTTGGAGACAACACTCCTATTCAAGGGAATATCAACCTACTTGTAGACAAGTTTAATTTCCGTGGATATGATTACGAAAACCTAAAAGCAAAAGGACATTTTATTAAAAAAGCTTTTGATGGAGAAATACACTTTGACGATAAAAACGGAGAATTTCATCTTCTTGGCGCATATGATTTAGACAAATCATCACCAAAATTCAACTTCGATGCAAGACTCTCACATTTTTGTCCGAACGCAATGAACCTTATTGACACATTCCCCAACTTAAGTTTATCGCTTGCAGTTCGTTCTAATTTTGAAGGAGGCACATTGGACAATATGAACGGCACATTATCCTTTGATAGTCTTGACATAAGAAATGGCGAAAAAGAATTCTTCCTACCACAACTTCTAATCTCTTCGTCGGAAAAAAACAACGAACGAAATCTCTCTTTTCAATCTGAACTAGTTTCAGGTTTTGTTGCTGGAGAATTCATTTTTGCCTCACTCAAACAAAGTGTGATGCATTTTGCAAATAAATATATTCCTTCCATCTCTACTGAAGAATTCTTATCTCCGCTTAAAAACGATTTTACCTATAAAATTGACTTTTCACAGCTCAACCAACTTTGCGATGTATTTGATTTCCCATGGAGAATAAACGATAATATCGGACTTTTTGGCTTTTACGACGACATCAACGAAAAAATCTCATTCAACCTACAGATTCCAAATTTGAGCAAACAAAACGGAAAAGTTGGTTTTGAAAACATAAAATTAGTGGTTAATAATTTTGAAGAAAAACTTAATGTCGAAGGGAAAATATCTTTAATAGCACCAAAATTTACTACAAACTTCCATTCTCAAATGGCAGCAAAGAACGATTCTCTCGACTGGTTAGTTTCTTGGTATAGCAACAAAGAAAACTCTTTTGAAGGAGAATTTTTTTCACAAACCGTTTTTGCGAAAGAAAATGAGATCCCTACATTGAAAACGCAGATTTTTCCAACTCAATTTGTCTTAAGCGATTCTATTTGGGACATAAAAAATTCTATTATTTCTACAGATTTTGCCAAAATTGCTATTGATAGTTTTTCTATCTATCGGCAGAATCAGTTTATTTTGGTTGATGGAAACGCCTCTGCAGAAATGACAGATACGCTTCATCTTGATTTGCAAAACATTGATTTAAGATACATTAGCGATTTTATACCTCGTCAGTCAATAGTTATGACGGGAGACGCAACAGGAAGCGGATTCGTAACAAATACGTTTGAAAAACCTATATTTGAAGCAAACGTATCGGTACCTGAGTTTTCTTTCAACCACGCTCATTGGGGTAAAGTTAACGCTTCTTCCGATTGGAATAACGAAAAGAAAGCCCTTGAGTTTTTCGGAAGTGTAACCAATAAAGAACATCACGTTGCAGATATAAAAGGTTACTACTTCTTTGCCAATGACTCGCTTGATTTACTAGGAAAGGCAAATTCTTTACCTATTAGTTTTTTGGACTATTATCTACAAAAAATAACACTTGGCGCAAAAGGTTTTGCAAGTGGAGATGTTCACGTGTTTGGGAAAAAGAAAAAAATAACTGTTGCTGCGAATGCTTTCGTGCATCCAGCAGAACTTTCTGTCGATTTCTTGAACACATCATACACGTTTACTGATAGCATTATTCTCAAACCCGACAGCATTCTTTTCAGAAACATTGCTATGACAGACGAATTTGGGAATAAAGGAAAAATAAATGGATATGTTTCTCACAATTTCTTTGAAGACATAAAATACTTTGTCAATATAGATTGCAACGAAATGCAAGTAATGCAATCTACACCAAAAGAGAGTCCTTACTTCTATGGCGACATTTTTGCTTCTGGCAACGTAAAAATTTTTGGAGACGAAAAAAACACTACGATAACAGCTAATGCTGAAACGGAGCCTAAAACTCGTGTTGTAATTCCTATGGGTGACGAAACTGCCACTGCAATGGACAATTCTTTTGTATCTTTTGTTCAACCTATTGATAGTTCTACAATAGAAGTTCCCAAACTAATCACACCAACCTCATCGAGCAATGGAAGCAACATTCAACTTTCTTTAATGGTAAATGTTAATCAAGATGCAGAAGTATGCCTAATTATAGATCCTTCTGCTGGAGATATGCTCAAAGCTGTTGGAGAAGGGAACTTAAAAGTTGATTTTGACGTCAACACAAGCGATCTAAAAATCTATGGAAACTACGTTCTAGATAGAGGAGATTATACTTTCACATTTCAAAATGCATTACGCAAACAATTTTCTATTCAGCAAGGAAGTTCTTTGTACTGGTCAGGAGTTCCGTATGATGCAGAAGTAAACATAAATGCTGGATATCAACTTTCGGCCTCCTTGGTAGATTTGTTTGGAGAATCGATCCTTTCTGCATCAAATCGTAATAGCGTTCCGGTTCTTTGTTTAGTAAATCTTACGGGCAACTTGATGCATCCAAATATAAAGTTTGACATCACGCTTCCAAACTCCGACGATGAACTTAATAGG
>JAGCIZ010000159.1 GCA_017648235.1 Paludibacteraceae bacterium | reverse complement strand
CAACCGCCCGGCCGGAAAGGAAGTACAGACCAAAGATATTTGGATTTACGACTACCGCACCAACATACACCATACGTTGAAGAAATCGCCGCTCACGTTCGACGATTTGGCCGACTTCATAAAATGCTACAATCCGGAAAACCGCAACCTGCGTACCGAAACGTGGAGCGAGTCGAATCCCGAAGGCCGTTGGCGCAAGTTCACCTACGACGAAATCATCGCCCGCGACAAGACTAATCTTGACATTTTTTGGATCAAGGACAAAACACTAACCGATTTGGACAAATTGCCTGATCCGGAAGATATAACCAACTCTATTATCGAAAATTTACAACAAAGTTTAAATTGTTTTTCAAAAATTATTACTATCTATGGACAAAAAACTAACTAAATCGAACAACAAAATGATTGCTGGCGTTTGTGCTGGTATTGCAGAATATTTGGGCTGGGATGTAACCATGGTACGTGTACTATATCTTCTTTTATCTCTGTTTTCTGTGGGATTCCCCGGTTTATTACTTTACATCATTTTGGCAATTGTAATGCCTTAATAAGATTTTGGAAAAGCACGATTGAATGGAGCAAAAGAATTTTTTCTTTCTCTGGGAAATCGTGTTTTTTATAAATCCAGAAACTTTTCCTGCGTTATGTATTTTGACGAATTAGATTTGAACGATGAAATATTGGATGGTCTCGATGCAATGAATTTCTCCGAATGCACTCCCATTCAAAAGCAAGCCATTCCTGTTATTTTAGAAAGGAATGACATTCTTGGATCGGCACAAACAGGGACAGGAAAAACAGCTGCTTATCTTCTCCCTCTTCTAGAACTTCTTTCGCGCAACAATCAGCATAAGAATAAAGTAAATGCTCTTATTCTTGTTCCTACCAGAGAACTTGCTTTACAAGTTGACCAATTGCTCTGCGGTTTTGCTTATTATACTGATATTTCTTGGATTGCTGTCTATGGCGGTAACGATGGAGTTGCCTTTGCACAACAAGAAAAAGCTCTTAAAACAGGAGGAGATATTGCTATTGCAACTCCGGGCAGATTGCTCTCTCATTTGAGAACAAACAACGTGGATTTCTCTTGTATAGAATACCTTATTCTGGACGAAGCCGACAGAATGCTCGACATAGGTTTCTATGACGATATTATGGAAATTATCAGTTACCTTCCGCAAAAAAGGCAAACGCTGATGTTTTCTGCTACGTTCCCCACCGAAGTAGAATCTTTGGCAAAAAAAATCCTAAACAATCCGGTTGAAGTAAAAATTGCAGTTTCAAAACCTGCAGAAGGAATTGATCAAGGTATTTACTTGCTCAATGAAAGTCAAAAAAATCCTTTACTAAAAGAAATCTTCAAAGAAAAAACAGGGAAAAGCATTATTTTTTCTTCATCAAAGGAGAAAGTTTGGGAAATCTACATACGATTCAAACAGCAAGGAGTAAACATCGAACAAATGCACTCTGGTTTGTTGCAAGAAAAAAGAAAAGAGGTAATGCTAAATTTCAAAAACAATAAACTACAAGCAATTGTTGCAACCGATATTGTTTCGAGAGGAATTGACATTGACGATGTTGAATTGGTCGTAAACTACGATGTACCCAAACAAGCAGAAGATTACGTTCATCGCATAGGGCGAACTGCCCGCGCAGGAGCAAAAGGTAGAGCTATAACTTTTGTTTCTCCAAAAGATAGATTTCATTTCGATAAGATAGAAAATTTCTTAGGCAAACCGATAAACCGCTTGTTACTCCCTGAGAAAATTGCCGAAATGGCACCTCCCATTGAAGACAAACCTGCTACTCCTAAGAAGAAGAAATTCTATTCTCCGAAAAGAAAAAATAACAAAAGAAGTGGGAAACAAAAAAACAAGAATCCTAAATCAGTTGGTTAAGCACAGCAATCAATTGCTTAGAAACTAATCCCTTGTTATTGTTTTGTATTATAAATTGACTTTTCGCTTTGTCTAGTTCTACATTTTGTGCCGCAATTCGGGAAAAAGCATCATCTTTAGAACAATCGTTTCTCCTCATCACACGCTCAACTCTAATATCCAAAGGTGCATCAACAAAAATACTTGCATCTATAAGTTGAGCAATTTCACTTTCATAGAGAATGGCTGATTCTATAAAAACGAGTTTTGAACTCAGAAGACTTGCCGCCCACCTCAAAAAATCATTAGCGACAACAGGATGTACCACCTGATTAACAAAAATCCTATCTTGATCGTTTGAAAAAATTCGTTGTGCAAGAAACTTTCTATCCAAGAATTCGCCATCATAAACCTCTTTCCCGAACTTTTCAATAAGTGCTGCACGAACAGAAATATCGGTATTCATTAAACTTTTCGCCGCAGAATCCGAATCATAAACATCAAATCCAAGATTCCTTAACACACGAGAAACTACAGATTTTCCACTTCCTATTCCTCCACAAATACCAATTTTTTTCATTTCACCTCTTCTAACAGGAATTCAATCTCGTGAGGATAAAAACTTACGTTGCTTGCTTTTGGATTTTTGCTCACTACGTCTATAGTTTGTTTCTTTGAAGTGTTGAATTTCAATAAATTATAATCGACCAAAACATTAAAATCATCGGCTGTTACTTTCTTAAAATTACTCACACTAACAAAGAAAGAAACCTTGACGATTGATGGGAAAGTATGTAAAATAATGTTTTCCGGGAAATTTATTTGAGAAATTGGAATCTCCAATGTTTTTTCGGTTACCAACTCAATCGGGATAGTTACAACCACCTCGCTTTCTGAAAACGTAAGATTGTTCTTCTCTGCAATTTTCAAATTCAGTACATTGTTTCCATTCTCAAGTTCTTGGCTAATTGGCTCAAGATAAACAACCTTAAGCGTATCCAAAAGTCGCATATCCCCATAAGCAACCACCGAATCGGGCACGATAGTAATAGAATCCAACAATGTCTGCTGCGGAAGAAGTTTTACGCTCGAGGCCAACCTTACAGGAATCTTTTTTGCTACTTGCCACTTGTATTTCATCTCTATTCCACTTGGAATAGACAATATACTCGACGAGGAATAAATAAATCGACCAACTTCTTGTTCCAATTGTTCCTTAGAGAAAAAAGCAACCTCTTTTTCTTTAGAAATCAAACTGCTCCAATCAACAACAATAGTCGGTTGCTTAGCAAAAGCATACTCAAAAATTTTGCTACCTACATCTTCTATTTTTACCTCAATTTTACTAGGCAACTTACTAGAAACTAAAACATTTCTAGGAATTCCTTTATGTTCTATAACAAAAGGAATCTTAATTTCACGCTGACGATTGGAAGTATGTAGAAACCAAACAAACGTAGCGATTAACAAAAAAATCAAAAAGATTAAGGTATCTTTCTGAAAGAATAATACCTTAATCTTATGAGAAATGTTCTTCAATATGTTCAAAAAATTTTCTTTTGACATATTACTTTTAATAAACAACGCTTACTTCTTTTCTGCAGTTTGCTGTGTTGCTGCATCTTCTGGAGAAATAAAAATCATTGATTTTGCGACCTTTATTCTCACATTATCAGCCACTTCAATAACAACTACATCGTCTTTGATGTCTTTTACTTTTCCGTAAATACCACCAGACGTAATCACTCTGTCGCCTGGTTGCATAGCGTCGCGTTGTTTTTGAATCTCTTTTTGCTTTTTACTCTGCGGACGAATCATAAAAAAGTAGAACACCACGAAAATAAGCAAAATCATAATAAGTGATTGCCAACCTCCGCCCTGTGGTTGAGCAGCTTGTACTTGTAATAAAATTGTAGTCAACATATAAATTAAATTAAAATTTCTATCGCAAAAATAACAAAAAACAAACTATCGGACGTACTCTACCTTTATAAAATTACGTTCTTCCTTTAGCAAACCTACAACCTTGTCAAGAACACCGTTTATAAACGAACCACTCTTTTCAGTACTATACAACTTTGCAATATCTATAAACTCATTCAAAGTGACATTAACTGGAATTGTTGGAAAATTAAGACT
>JAGCIZ010000158.1 GCA_017648235.1 Paludibacteraceae bacterium | reverse complement strand
TCAAATACTTTTCCATTATAGGAATGTCATACTGAATTGGCTCTCTACCTTGTTTACGTGCGATAAACTGCGGAATATAATCCATCGGTCCAGGTCGGTAAAGCGCATTCATCGCTATCAAATCCTCAAAAACACTCGGTTTGAGTTCTTTTAGGTATTTCTGCATTCCCGGCGATTCAAACTGAAACGTTCCTATGGTTTGCCCCTTACTGTAAAGCTCGTAGGTTTTTTTGTCGTCAATTGGGATTTTGTCGATATCTAGTTCTATTCCTTTTGTTTTTTTGATATTACGCAACGCTTCTTTTATAATCGACAAGGTTTTAAGCCCCAAAAAGTCCATTTTTATCAGCCCTACATTTTCGATTACTGACCCCTCGTACTGCGTTACGGTAAGTTTCTCTTTTGTCTCCTTATCATCGGCCGTACTGAGCGGAACAAAGTTTGTCAGGTCATCGGCACCAATAATCACTCCGCAGGCATGCACTCCTGTTTGTCTCACTGTGCCCTCGAGCATTGCGGCGTATTTCAAAATGCTCGCATAGTTTTCATCGCTCACTTTTGTTTCGGCCAACACCTCTGGCACGTACTTCAAGCAGTTGACAATGTTGACCTTTGGTGCTTTCTTTGTAGGATCCTTGCTAAATGGTTTCCCCGTTGCGGGATCGGTGTACTCGTCGAGTTTGTCAGGGATAAGCGACTTTAATTTGTTCACATCCTTTAGATCCACATTCTGCACACGACCAACGTCAGCAATACTCGACTTTGTAGCCATGGTGCCATAAGTGATGATATGCGCCACTTTTTCTTTCCCATATTTCTCGGTTACCCATCGCAACACATCACCACGACCATCGTCGTCGAAGTCGATATCGATATCGGGCAAAGAGATTCGGTCGGGATTAAGAAAACGCTCAAAAAGCAAATCGTACTTCAAAGGATCGACATCGGTAATTTTCAAACAATAGGCCACCACAGAACCCGCAGCAGATCCACGTCCAGGCCCAACGCTCACTCCCATGTTACGCGCTGCTTGAATAAAATCTTGCACAATGAGAAAGTAGCCCGGAAAACCCATTGTTTTCATAATATGCAGTTCGAAAACTATGCGTTCTTTTATCTCGTCAGTAAGGTTCGGATAACGAACTTGTGCACCCTCCCAAGCCAATTTTGCTAAATAGTCGGCCTCAAGCTTGATGCGATACAATTTCTCGTATCCGCCCATTTTCTTGATTTTCTTTTCGGCCTCTTCTTGACTTAGCACCACTTCGCCTTTTTCGTTTTGTGTAAACTCGTCGAAAAGTTGCTGCTCAGAGAACTTCTGGCGGTACTCCTCTTCCTTTGCAAACTCCGATGGAATATCGAACTTCGGCATCAAAGGATCGGAGTCTATGCTAAAGAACTCCACTTTGTCCACAATCTCTTGCGTGTTTTCCAAAGCTTGAGGAATATCTTCAAAAACCTTTGCCATTTCCTCGGGTGTTTTGAGCCACTCTTGCTTGGTGTAGTGCATGCGATTTTCCTCAGCCAGCTTTCGGCCAGTGCTCAAGCAAATCAGCCTATCGTGCGCTTCGGCATGCTCCTCTTCTACAAAATGCACGTCGTTGGTAGCAATAACCTTCACATTGTTCTCTTCCGCCAAACGAAGCAAAGTGGGAATAATCTGTTGCTGACGCTCAAAAACT
>JAGCIZ010000157.1 GCA_017648235.1 Paludibacteraceae bacterium | reverse complement strand
TGCATGTGCATTGGCACAAAATGGCGATGTAATTTTGGTGGCAGGCAAAGGACACGAGAACTACCAAATCATAAAAGGCGTAAAACATCACTTTGATGACAAAGAAGAAATTCAATTAGCATTAAATAACCAATAAAATAGAAGAAAACCATGTTGTACTATCTTTTCGATTTTTTAGACAAAACGTTTGATTTGCCCGGATCGGGACTCTTTCATTACATCTCGTTTCGTGCTGTGCTAGCAGCCTTGTTGGCACTTATTGTTTCTATTTGGTTTGGAAAATATTTTATCGCTTTGCTTAAACGTCGCAACATTTCGGAAGTGCAACGCGATGAGAAACTTGACCCGTTCAACACACAAAAGAAAGGCGTTCCTACAATGGGAGGAATCGTAATAATCGTATCAGTGCTTTTGCCATGCTTGCTGATAGGTAAATTGTCGAACGTTTATCTCGTGTTGATGATTATCACCACACTTCTTTTGGGTACACTTGGGTTTGTCGATGATTATATCAAAACATTCAAAAAAAACAAAGAAGGATTAAATGGTTGGTGGAAAATTGCTGGACAAGTAACTCTTGGTTTGATTGTTGGATTGACTTTGCGTTTTAGTCCCGTAACGGTGATGAACGAAACGGTTGATGTACTTACAGAAAATAACGTTACAGTTGTTTATAAATCTCCTGATGTAAAATCGACTCAAACAACAATTCCTTTTCTTAAAAATCACAACTTCAACTATGCAGATATGTTCAACTTCTTGGGAACTCCATATAAGTATTGGGCTGGTTGGGTGTTTTTTGTGTTGCTAACGGTTATTGTGGTTGCAGCAGTTTCCAATAGTGCAAATCTAAACGATGGAATGGATGGAATGACGGCAGGGAATTCGGCCATTATTGGCATCGCACTCATTGTACTAGCTTACGTTTCGGGAAGTACGCTTTGGGCAGATTATTTCGATGTGATGTACATTCCACAGAGTGAAGAATTGGTTGTGTTTTTGAGTGCGTTCGTTGGTGCGTTGATTGGATTTTTGTGGTACAACTCATTTCCTGCACAAATTTTTATGGGCGATACAGGAAGTTTGACTATTGGAGGCATTATTGCCGTATCGGCAGTGATTATTCACAAAGAGTTGTTGCTACCTATTTTGTGTGGAGTATTTCTAATTGAAAGTTTGTCGGTGATTTTGCAACGCAACTATTATGTATTTAACAAAAAACGAGGCCAACATAAGCGTTTGTGGAAACGCACGCCAATTCACGATCATTTCCGTACTTCCATGGAACAAGTATTAAAAGTTGACCCTACATGTGTTGTCAAATTCAAGGGTTCGAAGGAGTTGCATCACGAAACAAAAATTACAATTCGCTTTTGGATTGTAACCATCATTTTGGCGGCATTAACCATTTTGACGTTGAAAATCAGATAACGGACAGATACTAAAAACTATGAAAAACGAAACTCTTTTTACAGAAAAACAGCGATTTATGCAATGGTGGCTTTGGCTAATTATGATTTTGGTAGTTGCTTCTGCATTTTATTATGAGGAATCGACTTTGGAAATGGTTGTGGCTTTGCTTATTCCTCTTTTTTTGTTTGTTCTAAATCTAGAAACTGAAATTTCGCAAGAAGGAATTAGTGTGAGATTTTTCCCCTTTCATTTGAAAAAGAATTTTTTTTCTTGGGAAGAAATTGAAAAAATAAGTGTTCGAGAATATTCCCCTTTGCTTGAATATGGAGGCTGGGGGATACGCAGAGGAAAGAGTGGCGGAGCATATAATGTAAAAGGAAATATAGGTTTGCAGTTGGTTTTGAAAAATGGTAAAAAAATTCTTATCGGAACTCAAAAAGCAGAAGAACTCAAACAAATTTTAGCAGAACGAGAAAATAAAAAATAGATATGAAAAGATTGGTAATTCTAGGTGGAGG
>JAGCIZ010000156.1 GCA_017648235.1 Paludibacteraceae bacterium | reverse complement strand
TTTCGGCAGAGCAGTTGAAAAATTTGTTGATTAATAAATTGAAAAAGGATTAGAAATGATATTTGAACAAGATTTGACTGTGGTTGGGGCGGTGCAGAAAACTCATGGAATAATGGGTGAGATGACTTGTTCGTTTGATAGCGATATTGATTTTGAAACTATTGATTTTGTTGTTCTTAATGTTGATGGGATTTTTGTCCCTTTCTTTGTTGATTCCTACAGAGGCAAAAAATCAGGAACGATGATTTTGAAATTTGAAGGCATCAATAGCGAAGAAGATGCGAAAACTTTTATAGGTTTGGATATTTATTTGCCTTGTTCGCTTTTGCCAGATGAGGAGCAAAATCTCACTTATTCTTATTTTATCGGTTTTACGGTGGAAGATAAGAATTTAGGAATCGTTGGAGAGATTGATGATGTAGATGATGCAACAGAAAATGTGCTTTTTGTGTTGGGCGATAAACTTATTCCCGTTGTCACGGATTTTATCGAAGAAATTGACCACGATCGCAAGATTCTTTACACCCATCTTCCGGAAGGGCTGTTGGAGTTGTGATGTAACTACGTCTTAAAAAAGAAAATGTTTATAGGATATGGCAGTTATCAAAATAAAATGTAATTTAGCAACCAAATTTTACAAATCAGAATTATTATTAATTAAAAAAACGAAAAAATGAGTGCAAAAAAATCAAAAAACCTATTGCCCATTGTGGTGATGTTCCTTTTGTTCTTTATGATTGCCTTTGTAACCAATTTTGCTGGTTCGATGGGCGTTATATTGAAAAATCAATTTAATGTTCCTAATGCTTTGACTCAGCTGGGTACGTTGGCAAACTTTATTGCTTATGCTTGCATGGGTATTCCTGCTGGTATTATCCTTCGTCGCAAGGGTTATAAGTTTACATCGTTGTTGGCTGTGACGGTTGGTTTTGTTGGTGTTGGCATCCAATTCCTTGCTGGTGCAGTCCCCGCCGATTCTGCTTTTGCTGTGTATGTAGCTGGAGCGTTTGTAGCTGGTTTTTCAATGTGTTTGTTGAATATTGTAGTAAATCCAATGTTGAATACGCTTGGTGGCGGTGGTAATCGTGGTAACCAATTGATTCAAACAGGTGGAACGCTCAACTCTTTGGGTGGCACTATTGCTCCTATTTTGTTGGGTTATTTGATAGGAGGTTCTATCGAGACTGCAACAGTGGGTGATGCTGCTCCTGCAATGATTACTGCTATGGCTATCTTTGCGTTAGCCTTTGTAGTAATTATTCTTACTGCAATCCCTGAACCTCACATGGAAACAGCAGAGGAAAAAACTGCTCGTTTGGCTGCAAAGGTAGAGGGGAAAAAAGACCAATATAGTCCTCTTTCGTTCCGTCACTTTGTGTTTGGTGCAATCGCTATTTTCTTCTACGTTGGAGTAGAGGTTGGTATTCCAAATATGGCAAATCTTTATATGTCGAGCCATCCGTTGGTAGGTCCTGCCATTGCTGGTACGGTAGTTGGGCTTTACTGGTTGATGATGTTGTTCGGCCGTTTTATTGGAGCTTCTATCGGTGGAAAAGTTTCGAGTAAGAATATGATGATAGCAGTTAGTAGTGTTGCTATTGCGTTTTTGCTTTGCTTGATGTATATGCCAGAGATTATGGTAACAATCCCATTGGTAGAAGTTACTGTGCCTTTGAGCATGTTGTTTATGGTGCTTTGCGGATTGTGTACTTCGGTGATGTGGGGTGCAATCTTCAACCTTGCAGC
>JAGCIZ010000155.1 GCA_017648235.1 Paludibacteraceae bacterium | reverse complement strand
TATAAGTGCAAAAAGCTAAGGCGAAAGCAACTCCTAACCAAAAAGCTCCTTTTCTGCTAAAATAATTTTGGGGAGAAAAAAGCTTGTGGTTGCAATTTTCATTGTGTTTGTGAAATTTTATGACATCGAGTAGCAAAATTCCTGCAACGATGAGAATTATTCCTAAAATTTTTTCTCCATAAGATTCAAATAGGTTTCTGATTTTTAGTTTGTCTGCTATGAAGTAAAGAGATGTGGCTAAATTTGTATATGCCGAAATTTTTCCTAAAACGTAGAGAGAACTATTTCGTAAAAGTTTTTTTTTATTGCCTAAATCTTTCCCTAAAAAGGCAAGTGTTGTGATGTTCGTGCATAGTGGACAAGGGCTGATGTTTACAAATAAACCTAGCAAAAAAGCCACTAAAAATGGGGAAGTATTATTTTGAATTGTTGATAAAAGAAATTCCATTTTGTTCTAAATGAAAACTTAGTTAGATTTTTTTTTGAGCAACAAAGTTATGTTTTTTTGTTAAAATTTTTTTTCTGTGGAATAATAATTATTTTTGGAGCAGAAAAATATGAAAGTTATGTTTAGTTCAAACGATTTAGAGATTTTAAAAAAGAAGAACATTTCAGAGGCGCAGATTGGTGAACAATTGAATTTTTTCAAGACAGGTTTCCCAAAACTGAAGATAAAAGACATTGCGTCGGAGGAAAATGGGGGAGTGTTGGTACTTTCGGAGAAGGCGAAATCGGAATTTATGGCCGATTGGAAAAATTATTTGAAGAGCAACAATAAAATAGTGAAGTTTGTACCGGCTTCTGGTGCAGCAACTCGTATGTTCAAAGGGTTGTTTGAATTTTTGGAAAAGGAAGCAGAGGAACCAACTACAACAGAAGAATTGATTTTCTTTAATCATATAGAAAATTTTCCTTTTTATGAAGATTTGAATGAGGCTTGTTTCAGAAATGACAATAATTCAGTAAAAAATCTTATTGAAGCAAAGCAATATAAAACAGTTGTTCGTAATCTGCTTGAAAAACAGGGACTTAATTATGGTTCGTTGCCTAAGGGTTTGATTAAATTTCATGCTTATCCTTCGGAAAAGCGAACTTCTGTGCAAGAACATTTGCTAGAAGGTGCGCTTTATGCTGGCAATGCAAGTGGTGAGGTTAATATTCATTTTACGATATCGTCGGAACATTTAGGTTTGTTCAAATTCTTGATTGAGACGGAAATTCCTAAATACGAACAACGCTATGGTATGAGTTTTTCTGTGGATTTTTCGGAACAAAAGTCTTCTACCGATACTGTTGCAGCAGATATGGAGAATAATCCATTTAGAGACGATGAAGGAAACTTGGTTTTCCGTCCCGGAGGACATGGGGCTTTGATTGAGAATTTAAATGATATAGATGCTGACATTATTTTTATAAAAAATATAGATAATGTTGTGCCCGATAAACTCAAAGCTCCTACTGTAGAGTACAAAAAAGTGCTTGCAGGATTGTTGGTTGGTGTTCAAAATCAGATTTTTGAGTACTTGAAACAACTTGAGAATAAAGCAGATGTCAGTGATGACTTAATAGAAAGCGCAAAGGCATTCTGCCACAATATGCTCAATATCTATGAACAAAATGAAATGAGTAGAGAGGAGTGGATTGAGTTCTTGATAAAGAAATTTAATCGTCCGATTCGTGTTTGTGGGGTTGTTCGCAATTTGGGAGAGCCAGGTGGAGGTCCTTTCTTGGTTTTTGATGCTGAAAATGTGTCTGCCCCTCAGATCTTAGAAAGTTCACAGATTGATACCAAAGATCCTTTGCAAGCAGGTTTGATGTCTACTTCAACACATTTTAATCCAGTTGATTTGGTTTGTGCTGTGCGTAACTATGAAGGAGAAAAATTCAATTTGTTGGATTACGTGGACAAGCAAACAGGTTTTATTTCTCAAAAATCTTACAAAGGAAAGGAGTTGAAAGCACTTGAACTTCCCGGACTATGGAACGGAGCAATGAGTAACTGGAATACTATCTTTGTAGAAGTTCCTATAGAAACATTCAATCCAGTGAAGATTGTAAACGATCTTTTGAGAGAACAACATCAGTAAAGAAAGAAAAGAAGTTACCTCGAGGTAACTTCTTTTTTTATGCTCTTTGTAGGAAGAATTTTTTATCGCCACTAACGATTTTATGAATAATGTTTTTTTCGATTCTTTATTGTACCTTTGCGAAGTTTTGTAGAAAAAGGTCAAGTGAAAAAGATTTGTTTCATTATCGCATTTCTTGTGTTGTGGTTTACGTCTTGTAAAGAAAATTTTCAGGTGTGGAAAGATGCAAATGAAAGTTTTTTGGAAACAACGGTAAAAAACAACGATCTCGGATTGGATAATTCTGGGATCTATATGAAGGAGATCGTGGGAGGTTATGGCGCTCGTCCAAATCGAAATTCTTTGGTCAAAATTCGTTATAAAGCTGTAATGGCAGATGGTACAGATTTTACGTCAATAGACACAATGGGATATGTTTTGAATTATCCTATTGGAGTGCAAAATGCTTTGCTTCAGATGGATAGAGAATCGAAGTGGAGAATATGTTTGCCTTGTGAATTGGGCTATGGTGAGTTCGGAACTAAAGATGTTTATGGAAATTATGTAGTGCCTCCATTTTCTACTTTGTTTTTTAAGGAATTAGAATTAGTTGAAGTTGTTCAATGAAAAAACGTTTAGGTTTACTTTTTTTTGCAGCTACGTTAGCTTCTTCATTGTGGTCTCAGAGTATAGGGCTTTTGGGAGGTTATGCTCTTACGAATGCTAATCCTTCTATCGATTCGGATAAAATTCATTTTAAGAAAACTCCAACATCAGGTTTTGTTGTGGGTCCTATTTTTTCGTGGAATTTTCATCCATATTTAGGTTTTGATGTTTCAGTTTTATCGACAATGCGAGGAGGTGATTTTCGTATTTCTGTTGAAGGTAATACGTCGGATATCATTTACAAACGTACGTTGTACTACGTGTCTGCGCCATTGCATATTTATTTTTATCACCAAATAAAAGATGTTGAATTGTCTTTTTTTGTAGGCCCTTCTTTGAACTTTGGTTTAGAAGCGAAGGATTATGCTTATCTTGATAATGAATTCAAAAAACCTCTAATGGACACTGAAACAGATGAAACGGTAATTTTTGGTAAAGATAATTACCTTTCAATGTTTGAAGTGGCTGCAGATTTTGGTGTGAATGTGAAGTATAAGAATATTCTTTTCCGAACAAGTTATCAGTATAGTATCAACAATTTGGCAAAGAACAAAGCTTATGTTTACGCTTTGGGTAACTTGGTAAGTGGATCGCTGAAAGAGACGTATCGTCAGGGAGTTTTTACGCTTTCTGTTGGATATGTTCTTGACTTCAAAAAGAAACAACGAACCTATTCCAAATAAGAAATATCGAATGAAGAAACTTCCTTTGTTGCTAGGAACTTCGTTGGTAAGTGCAGTTGCTACTTCGCAAACCATAGATTCTAAGCCTAATATCATTTTTATTCTTTGTGATGATATGGGTTATGCTGATTTGGGATGTTATGGGCAGAAATATATTTCTACCCCTAACTTGGATCGAATGGCGGAAGAAGGAATGCGTTTTACTCAAGCCTATGCGGGAAGTCCAGTGAGTGCACCTTCACGTGCATCTCTAATGACGGGGCAACATACCGGACATTGTGAAATTCGAGGCAATAAAGAATATCGTTCAGGAGAAGTAGTTTATGGAAAGCATACGGACTTTGCAGTTTCGGGTCAGCATCCGTTGGATACTTCGCACATTGTGCTGCCTGAGGTAATGAAACTCAACGGCTATAATACGGCTCAGTTTGGAAAGTGGGCAGGAGGTTATGAAGGTTCTGTAAGTACTCCCGACAAGCGTGGCGTTGATGAATTTTACGGATATATTTGTCAGTTTATTGCTCATCAGTATTACCCTAATTTTCTTAATCGATATTCAAAATCGAAGGGTGATACAGCAACTATTCGAGTGTTGATGAATCAAAATATAAAGTACGAGATGAACGGAAAAGGCTATTTGAGGCGTAAGCAGTATTCTGCCGATCTGATTCATCAAGAAGCTCTAAATTGGATTGAACAACAATCTGATAGTCAACCTTTTTATGGCTTGTTCACTTATACTCTTCCGCATGCAGAACTTGTGCAACCCAACGATAAACTGTTGAGGCGTTATAAGCGTCAGTTTAAGCCTGATGGTGAATATGGTGGAGATAAATGGTCGCGTTACAATGCTATCACTCACACGCATGCTCAGTTTGCAGCAATGGTTTCTCGTTTGGATATTTATGTTGGAGAAGTGTTGGCTAAGTTGGAAGAAAAAGGTTTTGGCGAAAATACGTTGGTGATTTTTTCGTCGGACAATGGCCCTCATGAAGAGGGTGGTGCTGATCCATATTTCTTCAATAGAGATGGTCTTTTGCGCGGACTAAAACGTCAAACACATGAAGGTGGAATTCGTGTGCCATTTATTGCCTATTGGAAAGGTAAAATCCCAGCAGGAAGTGTCAATAATACTCCTATTGCTTTTTGGGATGTTTTGCCTACATTTTGTGATATCTTAGGAGATGAAAATTTTCCGAATAATTATCTAAACCCGAATAAGGAGGGTGATTGTTTTGATGGTGTTTCATTTAAAAATACGCTTTTAGGCAATGACAAAGCGCAAGAAAAACACGATTTTCTTTATTGGGAGTTTAATGAAACCAACCAAATAGCGGTTCGTAAAGGTGATTGGAAATTGATTGTGAAAAATGGAATCTGCCAGTTATATAATTTGTCTTTGGATTTGCATGAAGACAATGATGTTGCAGACGAGTATCCCGACGTTGTTCAGGAACTGAAACAGATTATTTATCAAGAACATACTCCAAATCCTTATTTCAAGGTTACGTTGTCCGAAATGTAAGCCAAGGACTTCTCTTTTTGTTCATAACTTTCTTTTTTATTTGTTTGCAGAAAAAGATATTTGTTTTTTCTTTGTGATGGTGCAAAAAGGATAACTTTTGTATTTTCTTTGGTTTTTAATTATTTGAAAGTTAGATAGTTTTTTGTCCCTTTTTGGAAATTTTTGTTAATTGTAGATTATAAAATACATCATAATGGAGGAAAAAATATATTTGGAAGAAGAGGCGTTGTCTGCATCGTTGGAATATTTTGGAGGCGATAGTTTGGCAGCTCAAGTTTGGGTGAATAAATATGCGTTGAAGGATTCTGACGGCAATCTGTATGAAAAAACACCCGATGATATGCATTGGCGTTTAGCAAGGGAAATTGCTCGCATCGAGAATAAATACAAAAATCCTCTTTCGGAACAAGAGTTGTTTGATTTGTTCAGAAATTTCAAATACATAGTTCCTCAAGGAAGTCCTATGACGGGAATTGGCAATAAACATCAAATTGCGTCGCTTTCCAATTGCTTTGTGATAGGTTTTACAAAAAATGCCGATTCTTATGGTGGAATTATCAAATTGGACGAAGAGCAAGTGCAGTTGATGAAGCGCCGTGGCGGAGTTGGGCACGATTTATCTTACATTCGTCCAGAGGGTTCTCCAGTAAAAAATTCGGCACTTACTTCTACCGGAATAGTTCCATTTATGGTGCGTTATTCAAATTCTACTCGTGAGGTGGCTCAAGGCGGTCGTCGTGGAGCTTTGATGCTTTCGGTGTCAATAAAACATCCTGATTCTGAAAAATTTATTGATGCAAAACTCGAACAAGGGAAAATTACAGGCGCTAACATTTCGGTTAAGTTGCACGATGATTTTATGCAGGCGGCACTTTCTGGAGAAGAATATGTTCAGCAATATCCAATTGATGCAAAAACTCCGCTTTACAAAAAATCAGTTGATGCTTCTGCTCTTTGGAAAAAAATCATCCACAATGCTTGGCAAAGCGCCGAACCAGGAGTTTTGTTTTGGGATACCATTACAAGAGAATCAATCCCAGATTGTTATTCCGATTTTGGATATAAAACTGTTTCAACAAATCCTTGTGGCGAAATTCCGCTTTGTCCTTATGATAGTTGTCGTTTATTGGCAATAAATCTTTATTCTTACGTAGAAAATCCATTTTCCGATTCGGCTAAGTTTAATTTTGAATTATTCCGAGAACATGTTCAAAAGGCTCAACGCATTATGGACGATATCATTGATTTGGAAATGGAAAAAATCGATGCTATTTTAGAAAAAATTGCATCGGATCCAGAAGATGATACGATAAAAAATACCGAATACGAGCTTTGGTTGAAAATCAAAGATAAAACAATAAAAGGTCGCCGAACAGGTGTGGGAATAACTGCCGAGGGCGATATGTTGGCTGCTTTGGGTCTGCGTTATGGAAGCGAAGAAGCAATAGATTTCTCGGAAAATATCCATAAAACAATTGCCCTAGAGGCATATAGGTCATCGGTGGAGATGGCAAAGGAACGTGGTGCTTTTGCAATTTTCAATGCGGAACTTGAGAAAAATAATCCATTCATTCTTCGTTTGAAAGATGCTGATCCTCAGCTTTACGAGGATATGAAACAAAACGGGCGCCGCAACATTGCTTGTTTGACTATTGCTCCAACTGGAACAACAAGTATCATGACGCAAACTACTTCGGGTATTGAACCTGCATTTATGCCCGTTTATAAGCGACGCAGGAAAGTAAATCCAAACGATGTAAATGTTCGTGTTGATTATGTTGATCAAAATGGCGATTCGTTTGAGGAATACATTGTTTTTCATCACAAGTTTATGCTTTGGATGAGTAAAAATGGTTACGATCCTCAGCAAAATTTTACGCAAGAGGAGTTGGATGAGTTGGTTGCTAAATCGCCATATTACAAGGCAACAGCAAACGATGTAGATTGGGTGATGAAGGTTAGGATGCAAGGTCGCATTCAAAAGTGGGTCGATCATTCTATCAGTGTAACAATAAATCTACCTGCTTCTGCCACAGAAGAGTTGGTCGCAGAACTTTATGCCGAAGCTTGGAGATGCGGTTGTAAGGGAGTTACTGTTTATCGTGATGGTTGTCGTTCGGGAGTTCTTGTTTCGGCAAGCAAGGACAATAAAAAAGATGATAAACAAAAGTGTTTTTGCTATTCGGACAAACATTTTGTTCGCCCGAAAGAGTTGGAATGCGACGTTGTTCGTTTCCAAAACAAGAAAGAGAAATGGATCGCTTTTGTAGGTTTGCAAGACGGAAAACCGTACGAAATCTTTACAGGACTTAACGATGAAGAAGAAGGTATTATTCTTCCTAAATCGGTCGAAAAAGGTAAGATTATTAAAAATACTGATGAAGACGGAAAGAGTCGTTACGATTTTCAGTTTACCAACAAACGTGGCTATAAAATCACAATCGAGGGATTGTCTTATAAGTTCGACCCTATTTATTGGAACTATGCAAAACTTATTTCCGGAGTTTTGCGTTACGGAATGCCTATTGACCAAGTAGTGAAGTTGGTTGATGGTCTTCAGCTCGATAGTGAAACCATTAACAACTGGACAGCAGGTGTAGAAAAAGCACTCAAGCGTTATATTCCAGATGGAACGCAAATAAAGGGTCAGAAGTGCCCTGAATGTGGAGAAGAAAGTATCGTTATTCAAGATGGATGTTTCATTTGTCAAAATTGTGGTTTCTCCAAATGTGGGGGATAAAAAAGAGATGATACAAAAAGATTTAGATAAACCTATTTTTCGTCTTTTGAGCGAAGTTGCTGATGAGATGCAAATGCCATGTTTTCTAATTGGTGGCTATGTTCGCGATTTGCTTCTTGGACGCCCTACCAAGGATATAGATGTGGTGGTAAAGGGTAGTGGAGTGCTTTTTGCGGAGCAGGTGGCAAAGCGTCTGGGGAAGGGAGCGAGTTTGGCTGTGTTCAAAACCTTCGGCACAGCGCAGGT
>JAGCIZ010000154.1 GCA_017648235.1 Paludibacteraceae bacterium | reverse complement strand
CTTCAAAAGTACTTCTGATTCCTCCATTCGGAAAAGAAGAAGCATCAGGTTCTGCTTGAACAAGAAGTTTCCCTGTAAAATTTTCTATAACATCTCCCCCTATCTCAACATTGTATTCAATAAAAGAATCATGTTTTTCTGCTGTTCCTCCCGTTAAAGGTTGAAACCAATGAGAATAATGCGTTGCACCCAACTCCATTGCCCATTTCTTCATAGCAGTGGCTACCTCATCTGCAATGGAACGATCAAGTGTTTCTCCTTGTTCTACTGAGTTTTGAAGTATTTTAAGAATTTCGATTGACAAATATTTCTTCATTGCAGCCTCGTTAAACACATACTTCCCATAATAATCAGACGTACATTCAGCAGGCGGCGTAACTTTTATTGCTTTTTTCTTGAATGCTTCTTCAACAGCTCTAAACCTTAATGTTGACATAACTTTCTTTTTAGAAAAATTTAAGTTTATTATCTGCAAAAATAATGAAAACTTACAATAACTTATCAAAATAAGTTTCTCTAAGTATGCATTTTTTAGAGATAAGAGATTTTTTATTTTTAGGATGTAGAAACAAAAAAGGTTCTCTACGGAGAACCTTTTTGTTTTTATGATAAGCAAATCAATTATGCTTTACCTGCAGAACCTAATACATTAACAACTTTATGAGTATAAAGTTTTTTAAGTTCTTCACGAGCAGGACCTAGATATTGACGTGGGTCGAATTTGTCTGGGTCTGTGTTGAAGAATTGACGTACAGCAGCAGTCATAGCTAAACGACCGTCAGAGTCGATGTTGATTTTGCAAACAGCAGAAGCAGCAGCTTTACGAAGTTGTTCTTCTGGAATACCTACAGCGTCTTTTAGTTTACCACCGTTTTCGTTGATGATTTTAACGTATTCTTGTGGAACTGAAGAAGAACCGTGAAGTACGATTGGGAATCCAGGAAGTTTTTCTTCAATTTCTTTAAGGATGTCGAAACGTAATGGAGGTGGGATTAAGATACCGTTTTCGTCACGAGTACATTGGTCTGGAGTAAATTTGTTAGCACCGTGAGAAGTACCTATAGAGATAGCTAGAGAGTCACAACCTGTGCGTGTTACGAAGTCGATAACTTCTTCTGGTTGAGTATAGTTGCTGTGTTCAGCTACTACGTCGTCTTCTACACCAGCTAATACACCAAGTTCACCTTCTACAGTAACACCGAATTGGTGAGCATATTCTACAACTTGTTTTGTAAGAGCAACGTTTTCTTCATATGGAAGGTGAGAACCGTCGATCATTACAGAAGAGAAGCCCATGTCTACGCAGCTTTTGCATAGTTCGAATGAGTTACCGTGGTCTAAGTGAAGAGCGATTTGTGGTTTTTCCCAACCAAGTTCTTTAGCAAATTCTACAGCACCTTGAGCCATGTAGCGAAGTAAAGTTTGGTTAGCGTATTTACGCGCACCAGAAGATACTTGAAGGATAACTGGAGATTTTTGTTCAGCACAAGCAGAGATAATAGCTTGCATTTGTTCCATGTTGTTGAAGTTGAATGCAGGGATTGCATAACCTCCTTTGATAGCACCGGCAAACATTTCTTTAGTGTTTACCAAACCTAATTCTTTGTAATTTACCATATTGTTATGTTTCTTATAAAATTAAAAAATTTGTCGCAAAGTTATATTTTTTTCTTGAACTCAGGAAACTTTTTGTTTTTTAATCAAACAACCATTGATTTTTTCCAAAACATTGAAGTAATATCCATCATTTCTCCTTGTTCTATTTTATACAATCTTTGGTTCGTAGTTGGAGAATTAAGAGGACCGTATTTTGGTACATAAGGACCAATCTTCACAAAATTAAAACGATTCAAAGGAAACTCTTTGGGTAATTCTTTTTTTCCTGAATACCACGCGGTTTTCAATTGTTTTTTTTCTGAAATATACTGTGCTAAATCTGCAACCTGAAAAGGAGCTATATCACCTCCCATAAAACAAATGCAAGTAACTGCAGAACCATATTTTTCACAGAGAGAATCTATTACAGCTGTCGTAAGATATTCTCCAACATCATCCATCAAATAAGCACTATGGCAACCTTCACAACGATTTGGGCATCGAGAAAGGTTGATTGCCAAAGTTACTTCATTTGGGATTTCCTGAAAAACAACGTCGTAATCAGTATATTTCAGTTGACAATTGTCCATTTTAATTTAAGCAAGTTTTGCATAGTAACGTCTCGCAGCTTCTTTTTGACGAGGAGCAGAAAAACTACTAATACGTTTCATATATCCAATAATACGAGTAAGATAATCAACATTCTTGCTTTTGCAGTGAGGACATTCTTGCAAATAACGTTTGTCAATATGTCCGCAATCATTACAAATTGTATTTGGAATATTGAAAGTAAAATAGTTACATCCTTCGAGTGCAGCTACTTTCATTAGTTGCTTATACTGCTCTTTAGTCAAATGTTCTTCCAAATTGCAGTGTAAAGCAGATCCTCCCGTCAAATGCTCTATGTATTTTTTTCCATGCAATTTGAATCTATCAATTACATTTAACGAAGTATCTTCAACAGCATAGAAATAACTATTATAGCAATCGCGACTCACTTTATAACCGGCTTCTTTGTCCCATTTAGCATGTTTTACACCTACGTTTTCTGCAGGAATCATCTCGCAATTGAACATCACATCTTTTGTGCGATATTTTTTATTAAACGTTTCAACCAAGCCAAGAACTTCCTGAACAAAGCGAACATATTCTGGATTATCATTAATCTTTAATCCTAAAAATTCTGCAGCTTCTACTAATCCATTTACTCCAATAGTTAAGTATTGACGTTTAATATCAATATAACCTGCATCGAAAAGAGGAAGCATTCCTTTGTTTTGCAATTCCTTAAGGTTCTCATTATAACCAAGTTGGACCTTGTGGGTCAATTCAATAACTTCGGAAAGGAAATTTTGATATGGAATTCCCGTTTGTACTGCATGTTGTATACAGCGATTAAGATTGATGGTTAATACACTTTTCGACCCTGTTGATACACCACCCGCTCCAAGTGTATAAGAAAATCCATTATCTTGAATTTCGTTGCGCAAGCGACAACAACTACTCAACGAATCGGCATTATCGCTCATGTATGTAAAGAACGAATGACCTTCTGCATACATTTCTGCGGTAAAATCGCCATATTCTTTATCTTTTGGCTCTCCTTCTTCTGTCAAAAGAGCCATTGTTTCCACCGGGAAAGTCAAAACCGTACGAGTTCTCTCTTTATTAAACCACTTCATGAAGCGTTTTTGCAACCAATTGAGTGAATCCCAGTGAGGTTTACTTCCATCAGGGAAAATAAAATGTTCAAAAAGACTTTGGAAGTAATATTTGTCATAATAAGAAATATTCCAAAATACTGCTTGGAAATTACGAGCCCCAGTTGGTTGGTTTAACGAATAAACTATTTGCTCAAAATAGTCAGTTATAATTTTATCAATTGTACGTTGTTTTTTCGATAAATCCACTACTTTATCAGCATTCAAATAGTAATCATTTCCATATTCCAAACCGATAAAATAGTTCATATACATCAAGAATTCAGGTGTTGCACATGCTCCACTCAACATACTTGAAACAATGAATACCATATTAACAAATCCACCGCAGAATGATTTTAGATTAGTTGGAGGAGTAGAATTCCCTCCAATAGCAAGAGTTCCACCTATCAACCAAGGATACATTGTTATACTTGCACAATAATTCGCTAAACTTGTTTCGTCGTTTTTGTAAATAAAATGATTATTTAGCAAATAAATGTATCTATCAGAGAACTCTTTACCAAACATTTCTTTTAGTCTATCGGTAAGTAAACGACGATTAAGACGTATAAAATTTGACTTAGGCAACTCTCCAATAAGTGTTGCTATGTTTTTCTTATCAACATTGGCATTTGCATCATACTTGCTTCCCGTAGCAGCATTTTGTGCATCACAATAGTCAATCAAAAAATTGAGTTTATCACGAGTTTCTCTGTCTTCCGAATGTAATTTTCGATAAAGCATGAAAGATTTTGCAACTTGATAATAACGCTCTGCCATAAGAGCAAACTCTACTTGGTTTTGAACATCTTCAACACTCATTCCCGAAGAAATGTTTAGATGACTCAAAATAGTTGTCATCATGTCTTGTGTTGCAAAACTACCAACCGATAAAAATGCCTTTGCTATAGCATTTTTAATTTTTTCGATGGAGAAATACTCACTTTTCCCATCTCTTTTTACAATTAAAACCTCTGCGGCTCCCATAAATAATTTGATAAAAATATTTTACAATTATTGATATTATTTTTTCTTATACGTTCAATCAAAAACCTCGCAAAGGTAAAATAATTATTCTCTTTTGGAATTATATTTTAATCTGTTTTTATAAAAATTTTCCAAAAAAAAAATCATTTAGCTAAATATCAACAAGTTATATTTCTCACAACAATAAAAAGTTATCCAAAAAGTTTTTTTGTTTTATAAGTACAATTTTTCTTAAAGAATATCTTTTTTTGCAATAGACTTTATTTTGTAAAAAAATATTAAAAAGTTAAATACTTTTATATTGTCACTTTTTCAACGAAAATTGTATTTTTACAGCCACAAAAAAATAGATAGAAAATGAAAATAGAAGAACTTTACAAAATCTACAAAAACTACCCTTCCATAACGACAGATAGCAGAAATTGCCCAAAAGATTCGTTGTTTTTTGCTCTAAAAGGAGAAAATTTTGATGGAAATAATTTCGCAGAAAAAGCAGTTGAAAAAGGTTGCAGATACGCCATAATTGACAATCCTGAAAAACAAAAAAACGAGCATTTCATTTTAGTTAAAGATGTTTTGCAAACATTAAGAGATTTGGCTGCTTATCATCGTCAGCAACTTTCAATTCCTATTATTGGAATTACAGGAACAAACGGAAAAACAACAACCAAAGAACTTATTGCAACAGTTCTCAACAAAAAATACAAAACACTTTTTACGCAAGGGAATTTGAACAACCATATTGGCGTTCCGCTCACGTTGTTACAAATAACCGAAGAGCACAAAATGGCAGTTATTGAGATGGGTGCGAATCACCCAGGAGAGATTCGAGATTCAGTAGAAATAGTTTGCCCAAACCATGGAATAATCACCAACGTAGGTAAAGCACATCTCGAAGGATTCGGTTCTTTTGAAGGCGTAATAGCTACTAAAGGAGAACTTTACGACTACATTAGAGCAAACAATGGCCATGTTTTTGTTAACAGAAACAACAATTATCTAAAAACAATTTTGAGAGAAATTCCTCGTACCGATTACGCAATAAATAATGCCGAAGCAGACATTAGTGGAGAAGTAACTTCTTGCTCCCCTTTTGTTTCTATGAAATGGAAAAAAAAGAATCAATCGATTTCTCATATAATAAACACAAAGTTTATTGGCGATTATAACGCAGAAAATATGTTGGCAGCTATTTGTGTTGGTTGTTATTTTGGCATTGATGAAAAAGAAATTTGCGATGCTATAGAAAATTATATCCCCAAAAACAATCGTTCTCAACTCACAGAAACCGCCAATAACAAACTTATCATTGACACTTATAATGCTAATCCAACAAGTATGCTAGCAGCACTTAACAATTTCTCGAAAATGGATTTTGATCAAAAGACATTGCTCTTAGGAGACATGTTGGAACTTGGAGAAGCGAGTAACGAAGAACACTTGAAAATCATTGAAACAATAGAAAAATCTAATTTTCAAAATGTTTTCTTAGTGGGAAAAATATTTTCAACTCTTGCTAGAGATAAGTATTTGGTTTTTGAAAACATTGACAATTTCTGCGATTATATCAATAAAAATCCACTAAAAGGACAATGTATTTTGATAAAAGGTTCTCATGGTATTCATTTGGAAAAATCCATTGATAAACTATGATAAAGCAAAGAAAAATAATTCCGCTATTTCTTTTATTGGCATTTTTTTCTTGCGAAAAAATCAATAAAAAATCTCCAATTCCCGATTCTCGATTAGATTTTGAACTTCACATCTTGCGAGATGCACCAGAACTTAACATTGTTGGGAATTATAAGGTTATAGACAAACCATTGCACCTGTATCAATATATTGGATATGGCGGACTGTTGTTCTATCATACGTTCGACGATGAAATCGTTGTTTTTGATTTAGCATGTCCTTACGAGGCGAATCCCGAAGTTAGAGTAGATTCTATCACAATAATTGGCGAAGCTGTTTGCAGGAAATGCCATTCTGTTTATGATGTTGCATATGGAACCGGAGCTCCTCGCAAAGGAGTTTCTACCCATTATTTAAGAAAATACAGAACTTATTTCACTGGAGATATTATTCGCATTACAAAATAAAAATATGGAAACATTAATACTGATTCTTTTGGGAATTTTGTTTACAATCATTATTTCTCCTCCTTATTTTTTAGCAAAAATATGTGGAGAAAAATTAGGAAAAATACTTTGCATAATGGTATTATGTTCAATCCCAATATGTTTTGCTCTTTCGATTTATGGAGAGTTTTATGCAGAACGTGGAGGTCAACTTATTATCAGCGACGAAGAGTTTAACGCCACAATTGGTCTAAGTTATGATGAAGTAGAAAAAATTCTTGAGACACACACGACTAAACCTTCTTTTTTCTACAAGAATTCTAATATTATGCTATTTTTATCTATTGTAAATATTTTCATCTATTTAATTATGAGAGCTGCAATATCGGACTTAAAAATAGAGAAAAGAGCAAAAAAATATGGGCAACAAGACGTAAAATACTCTTGGGCTAGAGATTTATGGATTGGAGAAATATTCAATAATAAATCTCAAAAATCAAATAGCACAGACTCATATAGTGATTATAGTTATTCTACTTATGACGACAATGATAATGATAATCACTTTGATTTTGACCATAATGATAACGATGATTTTGACATTGAAGATTATCGCAGCATATCCGAAAGTCGTCGATTTGAACGGCAAGGTTCTGGAAATTGGACATCAAAAGAGGATTGGAGTACCAGTGACATAGATGACAATCTATCTGGTTGAGATCCTTACGAAGATAATGATGATGATCTATGAAAAGAGAATACGACAAAACATCACAAAAGAAACTATCTGTAAAGAGAGTAAACATTAAAGAATTATAAAAGATCCTTATAATCTGCAAAAATAATGCACATTACCTACTTGACACAAAAACAACCATATGGTTAATAAGCGGCTATAAATAAGAAAATTCTTACTCTTAACAACAAAAATCAGCAACCAAAAAGTTGCTGATTTTTGTTGTTTTTGTGATCAAGTTGGGATTCGAACCCAAGACCCACAGCTTAGAAGGCTGTTGCTCTATCCAGCTGAGCTACTCGACCATCATCATTTTCGACGTTGCAAAGTAACGATTTTTTTTACAGAAAAACAAATTCTGCCAACTGATATTTTCTACTACTTTTTTATGTCATTTTTGTATTTTTGTGCAGAATACTTTATAAAGAAATGAAACGTTTTACTCACATAGACGTAAGTTTGCGACATATCATTTGTGTTTTTTTTAGGACAATTTTGCATTGGAGATACGATATTAAAATCTCGGGAATGGAAACATTTGACAGCAAAACCACCTTTCTTATTTTTCCAAACCATCTAGCCGTAATTGACCCAATAATTTTATTTTCCGAATTGCACAAACAAAAAATACAACCTTTGGTAGATGAAGTTTATTTCAAAAACCCAATTTTTAGAAAGATTTTATCGCTTTTTAAAGCTATTTGCGTTCCCGATTTGGGAAAAAGTCGCAAAGGAATAGAACAAGTTAGGCAATTACAAGATCTCACCTTACAATCGTTAAAAGATGGCAAAAATGTACTTTTTTAT
>JAGCIZ010000153.1 GCA_017648235.1 Paludibacteraceae bacterium | reverse complement strand
TTCCTATTATTTGTCGACGTATGTTGATAAATAGAATCAATTTGCCAAACTGTTTACAAATCTCAGGTAAAAAGCCTTGGGAGATTCCTTTTATTGATACGATGGAAATGTGGCGTTTTGGCGATTATAAAAATTATACTTCCTTAAAACTTCTTACGGCTGTTTTTGGTATCCCTACACCGAAAGACGATATTGATGGTTCTCAAGTGGCGTCGGTATATTATAATGAAAAAGATTTGAAACGTATCTCCCATTATTGCGAAAAGGATGTTCTTGCAACGGCTCGTTTGTATTTAGCATACAATAATTTACCTCAAATCGATGATAATTTTGTCGAACTTGCTTAAAATTTGTTTTTATGAAAAAAATAATTATTCCTTTCAAAGTTTTGTTTCTTGTTTTTTTTCTATTCCTCACTGCATGTAGTGGAGTAGAAAACAATAAAGAAGTTGACCAACTTCCTCCAATTTTCCCTGATTATAACGGAGTAACCGTGCCAACCAACATCGCTCCTCTTACGTTTACTGTACAAGGAGCAGAGAGTGTTTATGCAGATTTTTTTCTTCATGGAGAAAAGCAATTTTCGGCAAAAGGAAGTGGAAAAAGTGGATTGAAGATTTCGCCAAAGAAGTGGAAAAATTTGCTTGAGCAAGCAAAAGGATCTTCGGTTGAAGTAGTTGTGTATGCAAAAAAAGCAGAAGAAGATATTTGGTCAAAATATCAACCATTTTCTGTTTTTGTTGCGGAAGAGTCTATTGATAGTCATATTACATATCGTTTGATAAAGCCAGGATATGAACTTTGGGACAGAATGGGAATTTATCAGCGAGATGTATCATCGTACGATGAAAAGGCGATTTTTAGAAATAGTCAGCAAGAGGCAAAAGAGGGAAGAGGTTGTGTAAACTGTCACTCTTTTTGTGAATATAATCCTGATACGTTTATGTTTCACGTTCGTATGATAAATGCAGGAACAGCAGTGGTTAAAGGTGAGGATGCGGTTCACTTGAACTTAAAAACTGACCTTACTCAAAATGGAACATATCCAAAGTGGCATCCTTTTTCGCGTTATATTGCTTATGCTTTATGCAACACACTTCAGGTTTTTCATGCTTTTGATAAGAATCGAATTTCGGTTTACGATACTAAGTCAGATCTTATGATTTATGATGTAGAGAAAAGAGAGGTGATTGTTGATAAACGTTTCTTGAATTCTCAAGAGTTTGAAACATTTCCTTCATGGTCACCCGATGGCAAGTGGTTATATTTCTCATCGGCGAAACCTGCAGGCGAACTTCCGTTTAACAACGATAAAATGAAGTATAGTATTTGTCGAGTATCCTTTGATGAAAATACAGCAATGCTTGGCGATTCTGTAGAATGTGTAATTGATGCAGAGCAGACTAACAAAACACAACTTTTTGCTCGTATTTCTCCTGACGGAAAATATTTGCTTTATACAGAGGCCGATTATGGAACATTCCCTATTTGGCATCATGAAGCAGAACTTAAAATGCTTGATTTGCAAACAAAAGAGAGTGTGAATGTTGATATACTTAATAGTTCTTCGGTAGAGAGTTATCATTCGTGGTCGAGCAATGGACGTTGGATAGTGTTTAGTTCTCGTCGAATTGACGGACTTTATACCCGACTTTATTTAGCTTATTTCGATAAAATCGGAAATTTTCATAAACCATTTTTATTGCCACAAAATAGTGCGGATTTTGATCTCTTGAGAATGCAATCTTATAATATTCCTGAGTTTACAAAAGGCGCAACCAAGATGTCTTCTCGTAAGATAGAAAAACTGTTGAAAGGGGGAACAAAACCATCAAAACTTAGGAAATGAGTAAGAGATTTTTGGAATATGGCTTATTAGCTTTGTTTCTTTGCGGAGTTTTCTGCTTTTGGAGCATGGTTTTTCCAGGACATTTATCCATATGGTATTGGAGCAACTTTTTTTCTACAGAAGGATCTTTCTTTTTAGAATATTTGGAGGAGAAGGATTTGCTGATGTATGTGAGCAACTTTTTGGTGCTGTTTTTCAAATGGACTTATTCTGGAGCTTTGCTAATGGCAAGTTCGCTTTTAGCGGTCTATTTGTTATGTAGAAAGTTGTTAAAAAAGTTGCGCTTTTCTCCGTCGACTTATGCTTTGGCATTGATGCCTGCTGTACTGCTCTTTGTGTTTCAAGCAAATCGGTTGTTTATTTTTAGAAGAACGCTTTTTGTAATTTTTCTTCTAATCTTCGTTTACACATATATATCAAAAATAGAAAAAGTAAAGGTTCATTCTGTGATTGCGGTTTTGCTTTTCTTTGTCTCCTTTTGGTTTTTTAACAATGTAGAATTGGTCTATTTTTACGCTGTGTGTTGTGTGGTAGAATTGCTACTCAGTAAAAGTAAAACGAAGTATATTTTTTCGGCAATTGCTCTTTCACTGGCAACTTATTTCTTTATAGATTTCTTGGCGGTAATGGATTCGACTCCTGAGTTCAAAAATCCTTTTGCTTTTCAATTGTTGTTCTTTCCGTTGTTTATTGCACTATTGATTGTTTTTTCAAGATTTTCTTTTGTGCAAACAGCGAAGCATGATTTTATATGGATTATTGCATCTTTGCTGTTCTCAGGGTTGTTCTATTTTTCTTTTTTTGATAGGGAGAAAGATGCACAACTTTATGAAAATCTTTTTTGTTATAACAAGTTGTTGCTGAGCGAAGATTATGATGAAATGCTCAAACTTGGCGAGTCAGAAAAGAAAAGAACAACAGAATTATTCCCATTTGTAGTTTATGCTCACGCAAAAAAGGGTGATTTGCCCGATCATTTGTTCGATTACCCAATCGATTCAAAAACAATTTTTTTACCAAAGGCATTGCCGGCGTCTTCAGTTCAAACATCGACATTGGGGATTTTCTTCAATCACGATTTAGGTTTTGTAAATGAATCAATTCATCAAACGTTTTTGATGTCAACTAGCCATTCAAATGGAGAAACACTTTTTGCAATGCGTTATTTGTCGCAGTTTCAGGTGGAGAAAAACGACTCTTTATTGGCAGAAAAATATCTTGAAAAGTTGGATAGAACCATAGTAAACCGCAAGGTGGTGGAAGTTTTAAGAAATCAATTAAAGCAGTCTTCTAAAGAGGAAATTATTTATCACGATTCCTTATTGCATATCAATTCTCAGCAAGAAAATAATTTGAGAATAGCGTATTTGAGTAATCCGGAGAATGTTTTTGTGCGAGATGTGTTTTTTTGTTCATTGCTTCAACGTCGTGAATACAATATGTTTTGCGCTTTCTGTGCAGAATATATAAAAGAAAACCAAGTTCTTCCAGTTCTTTATCAAGAGGCTTTGTTGATGGCACAGGAAATGGGTATAAGTTCGCTTTCAGATCGACGATTCTTTATTTCTGATGAGGTAAGACGCAACTGGCAGGAGTTTGCTTCTATTTTCAACAATCCTACGGACTATAGAAGAATGGAACTTCAGCTTAGAAAATATCGTCGCACTTGGTGGTATTATTGTATGATGTCAAACGAGACGTTGAACTAAAAAAGAAGATATTTTATACAATATCTTCTTCTACAACTAGATTTTCTAAAATAAATTCTTGACGTTGTGGAGTATTTTTTCCCATGTAGAAGGAAAGTAGTTCAGAAACCACGTCCTCTTTTCTCAGTGAGAGTTGTTCGAGCCGTATATTTTCTCCAATAAAATTCTTGAACTCCTTAGGCGAAATTTCTCCTAAACCTTTGAATCGAGTAATTTCTGGCTTTGGTCCCAATGCAGCAATAGCATCAAGTCGCTCTTTTTCTGTGTAGCAGTAACGAGTTTCTTTCTTGTTGCGCACACGGAAAAGCGGTGTTTGCAGAATATATACGTGTCCTTTTTTTACCAAATCTGGAAAGAACTGAAGGAAGAACGTCATCATCAAAAGGCGGATGTGCATTCCGTCGTCATCGGCGTCGGTTGCAATAATAACCTTGTTGTAACGCAAACCTTCAAGACCATCTTCTATATTAAGCGCTGCTTGCAAGTAGTTGAATTCTTCGTTTTTGTAAACAATCTCTTTTGTTTGTCCGTAGCAGTTGAAAGGTTTTCCTCTTAAACTAAAAACAGCTTGCGTAGCGACGTCTCTGCACTCGGTAATTGAACTTGATGCTGAGTTCCCTTCGGTAATGAAGATGCAACTTTCTTCTTGTCTATCGCCTTTGCTATCGTTGTAGTGAATGCGGCAGTCGCGCAACTTTTTATTGTGAAGACTTACTTTTTTTGCACTCTCTCTTGATAATTTGGTGATGCCAGCAATTGCTTTGCGTTCTTTGCTCGAGGCAATGATTTTTTGCAAAAGAGTTTCGGCTACTTCGGGATTCCTATGGAGAAAATTATCTACTTCTCTTTTGATAAAATCTCCAACAAATTTGTTCACGCTTACGCCAGACAATGGATAAGGTTCGCCTTCGTTGTCTTTGTCTGGAGCCATATTTGGTGAGCCTAATTTGATTTTTGTTTGACTTTCAAAAGTTGGTTCTATCACGTTGATGGCAATAGCTCCAACTAAGCCATTACGGATATCTTGCAATTCAAAGTTTTTTCCGTAAAAATCCTTCATTGTACGAGCGATATGCTCTTTCAATGCGCTCTGATGAGTACCTCCTTGTGTGGTGTTTTGACCATTGACAAAAGAGTAGTACTCTTCTCCGTATTGGTTGGTATGAGTAAATGCAATTTCAATATCTTCGTCTTTGAGATGCACGGTAGAATAGAGTGGGTCGGAAGTATTGCGTTCATTGAGTAAATCAAGCAATCCATTTCGCGATAAAAATTTTTGCCCGTTGAATATCAACGACAAACCTGTATTCAAGTAACTATAGTTTCTGAGCAAAGTCTCTATATACTCGTTTTTGAAGTTGTATGTCCCAAAAATGCTCTCGTCAGGAGTGAACTCTATAAATGTACCGTTTTTTTCTTTTGTTGGTTCAAGGTCGTACTCTTTTACCAACTTTCCATATTGAAAGTCTGCTTGTTTGACTTTCCCATCGCGGAAAGATTTTACAATAAAATGCGAGGATAATGCATTTACGGCTTTTGTTCCCACACCATTCAAGCCTACAGATTTTTGGAACGATTTTGTATCGTACTTTGCACCAGTATTCATTTTAGAAACTGCATCAACAAGTTTTCCTTGAGGAATGCCTCGACCAAAGTCGCGAACAGAAATGGTTTTTTCGTCAAGTTTAATATCAATTACATTTCCGCAACGCATTCTAAACTCGTCAATCGAGTTGTCAATAACTTCTTTCAAGAGGACATAAATACCATCGTCGGCATATGTGCCATCGCCTAGTTTCCCAATGTACATACCAGGACGCAAGCGAACATGCTCCAACCCTTCGAGAGTTTTAATGTTTTCTTCCGTATATGCTGAATTTTTATTTGAAAGTAGGTTTTCTTTTTCGGCCATAATGATTGAGTCAAGTTTTCTGTGCAAAAGTAGTGAAAAAACTGAAATAATGAGGAATGAATTAAGATATAGAAAAATAACGAAACATCTTTTTATATTGCTCATAACTCACAACTTATCATTATTTTTGCACTATGAAGTTGCAGCATCTTTCCATAGTCAATTACAAAAATATCCATAGTGGAGAGTTTGATTTTTCTCAAAAAATAAATTGCTTTGTTGGTGATAATGGAATGGGAAAAACCAATGTTCTAGATGCTATTTATTACCTCTCTTTTTGCAAAAGTCCAACCAATCCGGTTGACGCACAAGTTATAAATTACGATGAAGACTTTTTTGTTTTGCAAGGTCTTTATGATTGCGCAGGAAAGGAGGAAAATATTTATTGCGGAATGAAGCGTAAGCAGAAAAAACAATTCAAACGCAACAAAAATAGTTACTCACGTTATTCAGAGCATATTGGACTTCTTCCTTTGGTAATGATTTCCCCGGGAGATATTGACTTGATTCAGTCGGGAGGAGAAATTAGACGTTGTTTCCTTGATACTGTGATTTCTCAGTACGATAAAACATATCTGCAAATGTTGATTCGTTATAACAACGCATTGCAGAACAGAAATAAGCTTCTTAAAGAAGCTTTGACGGATGAATTGATGTTTGATATTTATGAAGAAGAACTGGCCGAATACGGTGCGTATATTTACGCCAAAAGAAGCGAATTTGTCCAAGACCTGATGCCGATTTTTCAGAAGTATTATTCTTTTATTTCAGAAGAAAAAGAGCAAGTTCAGATGGAATATTCTTCGCATTTGCAGTCGGGCAAGTCATTAAAGAATCTTTTGCAAGAAACTCGTGATCGAGACAAAATAATTGGATTCACAACAAGAGGAATTCATCGTGACGATATAGAAATGCAACTCAATTCTTATCCGTTGAAAAGAACGGGTTCTCAAGGACAAATTAAAACCTATTTGATTGCTCTAAAGTTGGCACAATTTGAGTTGTTGAAAAACGTGAGTCAGAAAACACCTCTTTTGTTGTTGGACGATATTTTTGCAAAACTTGATAAAAGTAGAGTGCAACAAATAATTAAATTGGTTTCGAGCGATGCTTTTGGGCAGATTTTTATCACAGATACCAATCGTGAAAATGTAGATGAAATATTAAAATCAATAAATAAAGAATATAAACTATTTGCCGTTAAAAACGGAGAAATAAAAGAAGTATCATGAATAACGAACGTTACAACTTGCGCGGTGTTTCCGCTACGAAAGAAGATGTGCACAAGGCCATCAAAAACATAGACAAAGGACTTTTTCCAAAAGCATTTTGCAAAATCATTCCGGATTATTTGGGAGCAGACGATGAGTATTGCAATCTGATGCATGCTGATGGTGCTGGAACAAAGTCGAGTTTGGCATATTGCTATTGGAAGGAAACTGGCGATCTTTCTGTGTGGAAGGGCATTGCTCAAGATGCGTTGATTATGAATATTGACGATTTGCTTTGTGTTGGGGCAACTGATAATATTTTGCTTTCATCAACTATTGGAAGAAATAAAAATCTTATTCCTCAAGAGATAATTTCAACCATAATCAACGGAACTGACGAGTTGGTTTCTGAACTTCGTGAAATGGGAGTGAATATTTACCAAACTGGCGGAGAAACTGCAGATGTTGGCGATTTAGTTCGTACTATCATTGTGGACAGTACGGTTACTTGCCGTATGAAACGCAGCGATGTGGTAAACAATGCTAATATTGTGCCTGGAGATGTTATTGTTGGACTTTCTTCGTCTGGAAAGGCAACTTACGAAAAGGAATACAACGGCGGAATGGGTAGCAACGGTTTGACCTCTGCTCGTCATGATGTTTTTGCAAAGTATATTGCAGAAAAATATCCAGAAAGTTACAATACCGATATTCCTGCTGATTTGGTTTATTCTGGAACAAAAAAACTCACTGATAAAATTGCTGATACTGGGCTTGATGCAGGAAAGTTGGTTCTTTCACCAACAAGAACTTATGCTCCAGTTGTGAAAAGAATATTGACAGAACTCCGTTCTGAAATTCACGGAATGATACATTGTACAGGAGGGGCGCAAACAAAAATTCTCCATTTTGTAGATGCTCTCAAAGTGGTAAAAAATAATCTTTTCCCAATTCCTCCTCTTTTTGAACTAATTCAAAAAGAATCGGGAACTGATTGGCGCGAAATGTACAAAGTGTTCAACATGGGACATCGTTTGGAAATTTATTTGCCCGAACAATATGCTCAGCAGATTATTTCTATTGCCAAGGAATTTAATATTGATGCTCAAATCATAGGTTATTGTGAATCTTCGGAAAAAGCAGAACTATTTATTGAATCTCCTTACGGAACTTTCTATTATGAAAAATAAAACAAGAAATTGGAAACGATAAAAACAATAACCGTTTTTTGCGCTTCGAGTTCAAAAATTGATGACTGCTATTTTGAAGAAGCAAAAAAGTTTGGCGAAATTTTAGCCAAAGAAAACATTGCCTGTTGCAATGGAGCAGGATCGATAGGTTTGATGAATGAGCTTTCGGAAGCTGTGTTGAAGAATGGAGGAAAGGTAATAGGGGTGATTCCTCAATTCATGTGCGAAATGGGATGGCAGCATAACAACTTAACTGAGCTCAAAGTGGTAGATTCTATGCATCAGCGCAAGCAAACTATGGCAAATTTAGGCGATGCTTCTGTTGCTTTGGCTGGAGGAATAGGAACCCTTGAAGAACTTTTTGAGATAATTACGTGGAAACAGTTAGGTTTATATCCCAAACCAATAGTTATTCTTAACACAAATGGTTTTTTTGATAAAGTATTGAGTTTTCTCGATCAATTAATAGAACAGAATTTTATGAGAGAAGAGCATAAAAAGATGTGGAAAGTGGTTGACAAAGCCGAGGAGATTCTTCCTGCAATTCGTAGCTTTGAGGCGTGGGATAATAGTTTTAGAAAAATAGCAGCAATCAAGTAGTGGAAAACATAGTGCAACATACCGCCAAGTTTTTGCCGATGATAGATAGAGCAGATGTTTTTCCTTCTTCGTGGGTTACGCTTGGTTTGGTTCTTGCTTTTGCGTTGTATTGTTTTTTGTTGCCCAATAGTATAAAACTGTTTTCTTATTTTTTTGCCAATTATTGGAATACGGATTCTCGTGTAAATTTTGATTCTACACAAAATAACCATTTGTTCAAGTTTGTACTTTTGTTAGGAACGTTTGTTTGTTATGGTTTTTTTGCTGTCAGACTGTTCGGGCATCAGTTTATCTACGATCCTCAAGAATGGATTCTTATTCTTGGTTTTTCATTGTTTTTTTTAGTTGCTTTTTGGTTAAAAATTGCACTTATCCATTTTCTTGGATTTGTTTTTAATAAATCTGGTTTAGCTGCTTTGTATACAAAGGATGTTATTAGTCTTGTTTCTTTGAATTTTTTGATAGTTTTTCCTTTGGTTGTAATTTCTCTTTTTGTTGTAAACTTCACCTCATTTTTGTGGATGAATATATCAGTAGCGGTGGCATTAATTTCTGCGATTTTATTGTTTATTAAGCAGTTCCGATTATTCTTTCAAGGAATCCCTTCTTTATTTTATTTATTTTTGTATCTTTGCACCTTGGAAATTTTACCTGTTTTATTGGTTATAAAGGTGATTTCCAATGAATTTTTAATTGTCAAATTTTAACATTTAATCAATTGAAAGTAAAGAAGATACTGGTTTCTCAACCAAAGCCACTTTCCGAAAATTCTCCGTACTTTGATATCATCGAAAAATTCGGGGTAAAGATAGATTTTCGCCCTTTTATTAAGGTCGATCCTATTCCAACGAAGGAGTTCAAAGAGCAAAAAGTTTCTATTTTGAATCATTCGGCAATTGTTTTTACCTCTCGAAATGGTATTGATCATTTCTTTAGAATTTGTGGAGATTTGAGAGTGACTGTTTCAGAAAAAACAAAATATTTCTGTCAGTCGGAACAAATTGCACTTTATTTGCAAAAGTTTATTCATTATCGTAAGCGTAAGGTATTTTTCCCAGA
>JAGCIZ010000014.1 GCA_017648235.1 Paludibacteraceae bacterium | reverse complement strand
GGAATTAACCTTAGAACGTGTGTTGTGGAAAAGCACAGTGAGAATAGATGGGAAGGAAATAGGTTCGCAAGAATCTTTGGCTACGCCGCATCGTTTTGTTGTCAAGAATCTTGAAAGTGGCAAGCATACGATAGAGATAACCGTGGACAATACCATGATTCATCGTTTGGGAGAAAAAGGTCATGCCTATGGTGAGCATATGCAAACCATATGGAATGGAATTTTGGGAGATATGTTGTTAACAAAGATTACTCCAGAGCAAGTATCGGAAGTGCGAGTACATGCTCCGTTTACGGCAGAAAAAGTAGAAGTCGCTTTTAAAACAGAGTCTGAACAAAAGGAATATATTATAGTTTTGAAGGATAATAAAGGGAAAACGATTGTTGAGAATTCTGCTTCCTTGCGTTCGGAAGGAGATTTTATGGTAGCTTCGCTTGCCTTGGATTCTGTTTCTATATCAATATGGGATGAATTTTCTCCAAATCTTTACGAGTTGTCCTTGCTTGCTAATGGAAAAACTCTTTACAAAAAGAACATAGGTTTTCGCTCTTTCAAAAAAGAGGGGAATCAGTTGTTTATGAATGGGAAACCTCTATTCTTAAGGGGAAATTTGGATAATTGCCATTTTCCACTTACGGGTTATCCAAGCATGAAGAAATCTGATTGGTTGCGTATTTTCCAAATTTCCAAGGATAATGGTTGTAATCATATCCGTTTTCACTCTTACTGTCCACCAGAAGCAGCATTTGAAGCAGCCGATGAGCTTGGTTTATTGCTTGCACCAGAAGCGGGTGTTTGGATTGATGGATGGATGCCAGGACAAATTACGGCTCTTGGTAGAGGTAATGATGAACTAGATAATTTTGTCAAATCTGAGTTAAAAAACATTTTGTTGAATTATGGATCTCATGCAAGTTGTTGTATGATGTCTATAGGCAATGAGTTGGGAAATAGCAACTTTGAGGAGATGCGTAAATGGATGATTGATATCAATGATTTGAGTATGACAGGTTTTTCGGAGGTAGATAACTATAAAAATAGACTTTTTGCTATTTCTACTGCTCGTTCTGTTGCCAATACCGACGATTATTACGTAACCCATCATTATCCAAATGTTGGAGAAACTCGCCAATGGATGTTCCCTCACACAAAGTGGAATTATGAAGAAAATTATTCTCGCACAAAGTTTCCAACCGTTGCACATGAAATAGGTCAATGGCCTGTTTATCCTGATTGGAACGAAGTGAAGAAATACACAGGAGTTCTTTCTCCATCAAACTTATTGGAACTAAAAAAACATGCTCAAGAAAATGGAGTGTTACAGTTTAATAAGGAATTCCATTTTGCTTAGGGAATGCAAAATAAAATGATGTACAAGGACGAAATTGAAAGTTTCATGAGAACTCCTTCTTGTCGTGGAATTCATTTGTTGGGTATTCAGGATTATTCTGGTCAGGGCGAGGCGTTGATTGGATTTTTGGATAGTTTCTACGAAGGAAAAGGTTTTTGGTCGGCCGAAGAGGTGCAAGGTTGTTTTTCTTCAATGGTTTCTTTGGCCGAGTTTGAAAAATATGGTTGGAGAAGTTCGGAAACCTTGGAGGTGGATTTATTGGTAAGAAATTCGCAATCAACGTACGATGATTTAAGCATTGTTTACGAATGGAAAAATAGTGCAGGAAAATTGTTGTTGAAAGGTCAGACCAACACATTTTCTTCAAACGTTGGCGAACTGACAAATGTTGGTAAAATAGAATTTGGATTGGCAGATTTGCACAATGAGAAAATAACATTATTCACAACTGTTGTGGATAAAGAGGGCAGAGACGTTTCAAAACCTAATAGTTGGAGTTTTTGG
>JAGCIZ010000152.1 GCA_017648235.1 Paludibacteraceae bacterium | reverse complement strand
GGTTCTTGGTGCTACAGATCCAATTTCAGATATTGATTCAAAAAAACTATATAACTTGTTTTATCAATACCTTGACAATCCAAACATAGGAACACACAAATATGCGGGAGAATGGGGAGTTTTAGATCATATTTTAGTGTCTGGCAATTTATTGAATAGTGAGAATCGGTGGTCTTTAACACGAGAAGATGCTAAAATATTTGCACCAGATTTTTTATTAGAAGATGATTCTAAAAATTTTGGAAAAAAACCTTTTAGAACGTATATTGGTTATCGTTACAATGATGGTTTTAGCGATCATCTACCCATATTTATTAACATAACCTATCGAAAAGATGAATTTTAATTTTATTGATTTAGTTGAATATATAGGAACTTTTGCCTTTGCAATAAGTGGTATTCGTATGGCAGCACATCAGCGTTTTGACTGGTTTGGTGCATATGTAGTTGGTTTTGTTACTGCTGTTGGGGGAGGAACGTTGAGAGATCTTTTGTTAGGTGTTCCGCCGTTCTGGATGCACAGTGCTAGTTACTTAATTTGTACAGCAGTTGCTTTTTTGTTGGTTGTTGTATTCAAAAAGCAAATAGAACGAATTAGTCGAGCAATTTTTATTTTTGATACCATTGGACTTTGTCTTTTTGTGGTTGTAGGAATTGAGAAAACACTTCTAATGGGAGAATTTCCTTTTTGGGTTGCAATAATAATGGGTTGTATAACTGGAGCTGCCGGAGGAATTTTTAGAGATATATTTCTTAATATAGAGCCACTTATTTTCCGTAAAGAGATTTATGCTTCGGCTTGTGTGCTAGGAGGTGTGGTATATTGGATTTGTTCAAGAGCGGGTTTGAATATTGTTGTAACACAGGCTTTTACTGCATTGAGTATATTCCTAATTCGTTTTATAGCAGTGAAATACAAAATAGGTTTGCCTACAATGAAAGAATAAATCTGTTCGTGCAAAAAGGTTGTATTCTTCGTCTCAAATCGTTATCTTTGTAAGTTGTTTTGATGAGATAGAAGAATGTTTTTTCGCGACGTCATAGGTAACAATGAGTTGAAAAGGCAGTTGGCAAATTCTGTTGATAATGGCAGAGTTCCTCATGCTCAACTTTTTTATGGAAAGCAAGGTGTTGGTCAGTTGGCACTTTCGCTTGCTTATGCGCGTTATTTGTGTTGTCAGAATAGAATAGATGGTGATTCTTGTGGCACTTGCCCTTCTTGCGTAAAGTTTTCTAAAATGGCGCATCCTGATCTTCATTTTGTGTTCCCGATTGTAAAACCTGATAGTAAAAATTATACGAGTGATGATTTTCTCGCCCAATTTCGCGAAGGTGTACAAGAAAATGCATATTTGACTTTTGATGATTGGATGAATATGATTTCTGCAGGAAAACAAGGATATATCTATACCAGCGAGAGTGAAAATATCGTCAAAAAATTAAATTTCAAAGCTTATGAGGCACCTTATAAAGTGATGATTATTTGGTTGCCCGAAAAGATGCAAGAGAGTTGTGCAAATAAACTATTGAAAATTTTAGAAGAACCACATTCGGGTACAATTTTTTTGCTTGCAACAGAAAATGCAGAACAAATCATAACTACAATTCGTTCTCGAACACAGCAACATTATTTGCCTCCTATACCTCAACAAAAAATTAGTGAGGAGTTGCAGCAGAAATATCAGATTTCATCTTCGGAGGCTGATTTTTGTGCTCGTAATGCAATGGGAAGTTTTTCTTTAGCACAAAAGTTGATAAATGATACAAAACGAAATGAGTTTTTTTTAGAAAAGTTTGTTTCGTTGATGCGCTTTGCATGGACAAAAGATTTCTTGAATTTGAAAGCATTGACTGAATCACTTGAAAAACAGGGGAAAATGGAAGTTAAAGAATTTCTAATATATGCTCAGAATATGTTAAGAGAGAACTTTATTTTGAATTTAAAAAATCTGCAACTTAACTATTTGACAAGAGAAGAACTGAATTTTTCTTCAAAATTTTCTCAGTTTATCAATGAAAGAAACATTTTTCAACTTATGGATGAATTTCAACAAGCAGAGGTTGAAATAGATCAAAACGTGAATGTCAAAATTGTTTTATTTGATCTTTCACTCAAAATATGTTCACTATTAAAGAAATAAAAAAATGGATTTTACCCTAAATGACGGAAAATGCAAATTAAATAAATCTGGTTGCAAAAACTTTTCGAACAAGAAAATGGCAACTGTTGATTGGCTTTGTGATTTGCCCGAAACAAAACAAGATACTGACTTTGTAGAAGTTCAATTCAAAAATACTCGTAAAGGATATTATTTGAATAGCACTAAAATTCCTCTTGAAAAAGGAGATATGGTTGCCGTTGAAGTAAATCCTGGTCATGATATTGGTGAGGTAACATTAGTTGGACGATTGGTGCTTGCTCAAATGAAAAAAAATGGCATTGACCCAGAAACTATTGAGATTAAGCGAATTTATAGAAAAGCTCGCCCTGCTGATATGGAACGCTACGAAGAGGCAAAAGCAAAAGAACATAGCACAATGATAACTGCTCGTCAAATTGCAGAGAGAATGAATCTTAATATGAAAATTGGCGATGTAGAATATCTAGGAGATGGAACTAAAGCTATCTTTTACTACATTGCCGATGAACGAGTGGATTTTAGACAGTTGATCAAGGTTTTTGTTGAAACGTTTGGTATACGTGTTGAGATGAAGCAAATTGGGGCGCGTCAAGAAGCTGGACGAATCGGTTCTATTGGTCCTTGTGGACGCGAGCTTTGTTGTGCGAGTTGGATGAATAATTTTGTGTCAGTTTCTACAAGTGCCGCACGTTGTCAAGACGTTTCGCTTACACCTCAACGTTTGGCGGGTCAATGTACAAAACTAAAATGTTGTATGAATTTTGAATTGCCTGTCTATCGCGATGCATTGAAAGATTTTCCTTCGAAAGATATTGTTCTACAATCAAAAGAATCTGATTATTTCCACTTCAAAACAGATGTGTTCAAACGTAAAATAACGTATTCAACTTCAAAGCATTTGGCTGCAAATTTGGTGGTTTTAAGTGTTGAGAGAGCAAATGAAATTATCGAATTGAATAAGAAAGGTGAAAAAGTAGATGTGATGGAAGTGGAAGAAAAAAATACATCTAAGGAAGAAACTGTTGTGCCAGATTATCAGAATGTTGTAGGACAAGATAGTTTGACTCGTTTTGATAAGAGCAAACGCAAGAAAAAAAGAAATAAAAACAGAAATAAGAATAAAAGCAACAATGATAAAGCAACGAATTAAAATAGTACTATTATTGGTGGTAATCTTTTTGATTTCTTGTCAAGAAGGAAGTGTTTTTTCTGAGTATCAGGACTTGAATACTAATGGATGGAAAGCAACAGAAGATGTTGAATTTAAGTACAATTCTATAGATGTAACATCAAAAATGGAACTTCAAATTTTTGTGAGAAATGATGAAACTTATGCCTATCAAAATTTGTGGTTTTTTGTAGATGAAGTTGCCCCAAATGGTACTGTAAAAACTGATACAATTCAATGCTTTTTGGTGGATAATCAAGGACGTTGGATAGGTTCTGGTTTGGGTTCGTTGTACTATGTCGCTGTAAAGTATCGCGAAAATTATCGTTTTTCTCAGCCGGGCGAGTATGTATATAGAATCAGACACGGAATGCGTTGCGATGCTTTGAAAGGAATTAAACAAGTTGGATTAAAAGTGAAAAAAAGTGAGTAAGAATAAATTGTTTAAGTTTGGAGAGATGGCAACATTTTCTCATGTTTTTCAACTCTCGTTTAACGAAATTCGTGAGGGAAAAACATTTGATTTGAAAGGAAATTGGGCTCAAAGTTTTTTCAAGAACAATAATCCAATAATTTTGGAACTTGGGTGTGGAAAAGGTGAATACACTGTTGGGTTGGCAACTAGATTTCCCGACAAGAATTATATAGGAGTGGACATAAAAGGAGCTAGAATTTGGAGCGGAGCAAAACTTTCTCTTGAAAAACAACTTTCCAACGTAGCTTTTTTACGGACAACAATTGACATGTTACCTCATTTTTTTGCTGAAAATGAAGTTGATGAAATTTGGCTTACGTTTCCCGATCCACAAATGAAAAAAGTGAGAAAACGTTTGCTTGCTTCTAATTTTTTGAAACTTTACTCAAAAGTATTGAAACAAAATGGCGCAATACATTTGAAAACAGATAGTAATTTTATGTTCACTTACGCTTGTGCTATTGTGGATTGCAATGGATTCGAAGTTGTGAAGAATGTTTCGGATTTGTATGCAAATGCTGATATTGACGACGTTTTAAGCATAAAAACGTTTTATGAACAGCAATGGTTATCTCGAGGAATATCAATAAAATATATTCAGTTCAAATTGGATAAAAGAGATTGCTACGCTGAACCCGAAATAGAAATAGAACCAGACTCTTATCGTAGTTTTGGAAGAAATAGACGAATTCAACCTACAAAAAATGAATAATAACGACTGGAAAAGCCGGTTAAATGTGGTGTAT
>JAGCIZ010000151.1 GCA_017648235.1 Paludibacteraceae bacterium | reverse complement strand
TTGAAACAAAGCGGAATATGGGCTGATATCATGAGTGATAAAACTGTTGAGGGTCAGTCCAGAAAAGAGAATATAGAGGAATTGATGAATGCGATCAGTGAGTTTCGTGATAAACAAATGAATGAAGGAAATTCTAATGCTTCATTATCAGATTTCTTGTCAGAAGTTTCGTTGCTTACTGATATGGATAAGGAAAATACTGATGATGCCGAAAAAATTACTTTGATGACCGTTCATGCATCTAAAGGTTTAGAGTTCAAAAATGTATTTGTTGTAGGCTTGGAGGAGCAACTTTTCCCTTCACAAATGTGCCAAAGTTCTGCTGAATTGGAGGAAGAAAGACGATTGCTTTACGTTGCAATAACTCGGGCAGAGGAGAACTGCTTTTTGAGTTATGCAAAATCACGTTTTAGAAATGGAGAAACTCAATTTTCAATGCCTAGTCGGTTCTTTAACGATATTGATGCTCAATTTTTGCGTAAACTGAATGAAAAAACAACTTTTCTTTTCCAAAAACCAGAAAAGAAGAAAGTATTTTTCAGTTCTACTCCGCAAGAGACAAAAGATTTATCTCGTTTGAAAAGTATAAATAGTTTGAATCAAACAAATAACACTGATTATACCTCCAATTTCAATGTGGGAGATAAAGTTTTACATTCTGTTTTTGGCGAGGGAATAATACTCAATATTGACGGAAATGGAGCAAATGAAAAAGCTTGTGTTTCTTTTGATTCTGTTGGCGAAAAACAACTTTTATTAAAATATGCAAGATTAACAATAATAAAGTAATAAGTTCGTTAAAAAGATATGTTAAAACGTTCATTCATACTTGTTTGTGTACTTTTTATTTGTTCTTTACTTGAAGCACAAAAAAAGGTGTATGTGCGTGGATATATTCTTGATGAAAATCAGCAAGCAGTAGAACTTGCAACCGTTTTAGAACAAAATCAGTTGCAAGGAACAACTTCAAACGCAAATGGTTTTTATGAATTGATGTTGGAGAAAAGCGATACTTTTTTCATCTCGTTTTCTTGTATTGGCTATCAATCGGTTGAAAAAAAGATTGTATCTAAAGAGCAATCTATATCGCTAAATATAACGCTGAACTCGGATATTACGGAACTTGAATTGGTTGAAGTAAAATCTTTGCATCGGCAAGTTTCAACGATGCAAAAAATTGATCCTCAAAAGATGAAACTAATTCCAGATGCTTCTGGAGGTAGTATAGAAGCGTTGATTTCGACTTTTGCAGGAGTAAATTCTACTAATGAAATGAGTTCGCAATACTCTGTTCGTGGAGGAAGTTACGATGAAAATATTGTTTATGTGAACAATATAGAAATCTATCGTCCTTTGCTTATTAGAGCAGGTCAGCAAGAAGGATTGAGTTTTATAAATCCCGATTTGGTTAGTAAAGTTGCATTTTCTTCTGGTGGGTTTGATGCAAAGTATGGCGATAAAATGTCGTCGGTTCTTGATGTGTTTTATAAAACTCCAGATAAACCCTTTGAGGCAGATTTGTCATTGAGTTTGCTTGGTGCTACGGCTTATATAGGTTCTGCAGTGAAAAATTTTACTCAAATTCATGGACTTCGCTACAAAACGTCAAATTACTTATTAGGAACTCTTGATACAAAGGGTGAATATGCTCAAAATTTTCTTGATTATCAGACATATATGACATTCAAGTTCTCCGAAAAATGGAGTGGGAGTTTTTTAGGTAATTTTTCGCAGAATAGTTATCGTTTTATTCCTCAAGACCGTGAAACTACCTATGGAACATATCAAGAAGCCCGTAATTTTAAGGTCTATTTTGAAGGTCAAGAAAAAGATATTTTTAGAACGCTTTTTGGCGCCTTTACAGTTGATTATAAGCCAATAAAATCTGTTAATCTAAGTTTGATAACATCTGCATTTAATACAAATGAACAAGAAACCTACGATATTAGGGGAGAATATTGGCTTTCGGATGTGGATATTTATGGAGAAAATTCTACCAATGAAAATACTCAAACTTTAGGTGCAGGAATGTATCACGAACATGCTCGGAACAGACTTTCTGCAACAGTTGCAAATATATCAACTATAGGAAGTTTCAAAAATGAAAAACATCACTTACAGTGGGGGCTAACGGCTCAAGGGGAGTTTATTCAGGACCGAATTAATGAATGGGAATTTAGAGATTCTGCAGGTTATTCGTTGCCATTCGATTTAAATAAGGTTGATTTGATTTATAATTTAAAGTCTAATATAAATTTGAATACTTGGCGTTTAACTGCCTATGCTCAAGAAAGTTATAAACTTGTTTTTCCGGGTTCGTTCTGGAATTTTATAGGAGGAGTGAGAGCAAATTATTGGTCGTTTAACAACGAATGGCTCATCTCACCACGATTGAGTATTTCTGTTCTGCCAAATTGGAAACAAGATTTTAGTTTCCGTTTTGCCGCTGGGTTGTATTATCAAGCACCTTTTTATAAGGAAATCCGTAAGAAAGTTACTGACGAACTTGGGAATACTAGTTTGGTGCTGAATGATAAGATATTGGCTCAACGTTCTTTGCATCTTCTACTTGGTGCAGACTATCATTTTCGTCTTTGGCGACGACCATTCAAGCTGACTTTGGAAACTTATTATAAACCATCGGATAGAATAAATCCATATTATGTGGATAATGTTCGTATTCGTTATACTGGCGAAAATATTGCTAAGGCTTACTCTGTAGGTGTGGATTTGAAGTTGTTTGGGGAATTTGTACCTGGAGTCGACTCTTGGATTTCTGTTTCTTGGATGCAGGCACGAGAAGATATTTTGAACGATTCATACAAAGTTTATTCAAATGTAGGAAATTATGTTGGCACAGTGGAGCCAAAGTGGATTCCACGACCAAATGAGCAACGCTATAGTATTTCGCTCTTTTATCAAGACTATGTTCCAAATCATCCTGAATACAAATTGTTTTTGAAAGTAATTTGGGCAGATGGATTGCCTTTTGGTGCTCCAAATAGTGAACGTTATCAGGCCACATTCCGCACCAAAGCATATAGACGTGTGGATATTGGTGCTTCTCGTAACTTTGTGGCAGGACGTGAGAAGTTTATGAAAAATTCAAAAATTGTAAAGGAGTGGGGTATAAATCTTGAAATTTTGAATTTATTTAATATCAAGAATGTTAATTCATATTATTGGATTACAGATATTTATAATCAACAAAATGCTATTCCAAATTATTTAACTGGAATATTATTCAATGTAAAATTTAATGTCAGATTTTAGAAAGATTGAACAGTAAAATGAAACTTTCTGTTATTGTTTGTACATATAATCGCGAAAAGTATCTCTACAATTTGTTGAGAAGTATTGCTGAGAATGATTTCTCGGAGAAGTTGTACGAAATTATTCTTGTTAACAATAATAGTACAGATAATACGGAAAATGAGTGTATTCGCTTTCAAAATGATTTTCCTAATGTTGATTTTAGGTACGTTGAAGAGAAAAATCAAGGACTCTCGTTTGCTAGAAATAAAGGAATTGAGTCGGCAAAAGGCGAAGTTTTGATTTATGTTGACGATGATGCTTTAGTCAATCCAAAATATCTAAAAACTTACTATGATTTTTTTGAAAAAAGTCCTTCTATAGATGCTGCAGGAGGGGCAATTATTCCAAAGTACGAAACATCGGAACCAGTTTGGATGACATTCTATACCAAGCAGCTGCTTACAGCATATTTGTACAAAGGAAAAACTATAAAACCATTTAAGAAAAATGAGTTTCCAGGAGGAGGAAATGCTGCTTATCGTAGAAGAGTTTTTGATGAAATAGGACTTTTTAATACAGATTTAGGAAGAAAAGGCACATCGCTTGCAAGTGCGGAAGAAAAGGATATTTTTGACAGAATGCGAAAATGTAAAATGCAGATTTTTTATTTGCCCGAAGCTGTTTTGTATCATATTATTCCTCAAAAAAAGTTAGAAGAAGATTATTTTAATCGACTGACTTTTGAAATTGGGAAAAGTGAAAGACAACGCACTCTCTCTCAGTCAAAAATAAAATTTGCAAAAAGACTTTTTGCGGAATTGATAAAATGGATTGCAACTTGCTTACTTTTTGCGCGTTATTTCGTGGGATTTGAGCCTGAAAAAGGTATGAAATTGATACTTTTTCGTAAAAATGTAACAAAAGGTCTTTTAGGAAAAAGTTGAGATAATAAATTTGTATAAGAACAATGATAAAAATCCTTAAAAAAATTGGACTAAAACCTTTAATTTGGAAAATCAGAAGCCGGATTTTTCCAAATGATGAAATTGCTCGAACTAATTGCGATTTACTTGGTTCGTATCGTTATTTAGAAAAATACAAATATGTGTTGGATAAGTTTGATCAACAACACTTTTTGGAGCAATCGTCATTATCTTGTGCTGATAAAAAGGTTTGGGTTTGTTGGTTGCAGGGTATTGAAAATGCGCCGTATATTGTGCAGAAATGTGTGGAATCAATTAAAAAACATTCACTTGACTATGAGGTAATTTTATTGGATAAGAATAATATCAAAAATTATATCTCGTTGCCATCTTATATTGAAGAAAAGCATTTGAAAGGAATTATTCCTAATGCTCATTATACTGACTATATTCGTGTGATTTTGCTTGCAAAATATGGTGGGATTTGGATTGATTCAACATTCTTTTTAACTGATAAATTGCCTGATTATATTGCAGAATCAGACTTGTTTCTATTCAATAAAGAGTATATGACAAAGGTTTCTGCGGCCAATAGTTTGGTGGCTGCTAATGCTCATAATCCAATC
>JAGCIZ010000150.1 GCA_017648235.1 Paludibacteraceae bacterium | reverse complement strand
GTTGATGAGTGCTTGTTTGTGTTGGATGCGTGCTTCGTTAAGTGCTTCGTAGTTGATGTTGTCGGAGTCTTTCGCCTTTTTTGTATTTCAAAAAAATCTTTCTTAAGAGTAGTTTCTTTCTCTAAGTATTCGTTATAAAGTGTCCAAAACTGCTGAGCTTCTTTGGCAGTGAATTGTACTTTCTCGGTGATATGCGCAATTTTTTTTGCTTGAAGATCTTCCCAGTTTGGAAAATCTTTGTGTTGTGCCGTTGCTGTCAATGCAAATAAAATTAATGAAGCTGTGATAAAAAAATGTTTCATAGTGTGTGATTTTATTTTTCTGCTAATAAATATTCAATCATACTCTCTTCGTCGATATTTTCTAGAAGAAATTCTCGGTATTGTTTGTCATTTTGTTCAGTTTGGTTGCTTGCTAAGTTTTGTGTGTTTATAGATGTAGTTTGAGTAGAAGCAAGCGGCATTAGCAACTGAAATATCAATATAAATCCTGCAAACATGGCTGCAAAATAGAGAATAGGTTTTGTTTTCTCGAAAAACGAAACGTGTTTTTCTGCTGTTTGTTCTACTATTTTTTTTAAAAAATCTTCAAAATAGTTTTCTGGAACAGAAAAAGGATTCTTGTTCCCGAACTTTTTTAATATGTCGTTAGATTCTTTCATTTCTTTTTCTTTCAAAAAAATTCACATTTGTTAAGATTTGTTTTTATGCCAAAGGTTTAATCTTCGTTTGTTAAAAACTGCTCAATTTTTTTTACTGCGTGGTGGTACGATGCTTTTAGAGCTCCAACTGAGGTTCCAAAGATTTCTTCCATCTCCTCGTAAGTTTTTTCTTCAAAGTACTTCATGTTGAACACCAAACGTTGCTTGTCGGGGAGAGTAAGAATAGCTCGTTGGAGTTTTTCTTCTGCCTCATCGCCTGAGAAATAACTATCACTTCTCAGTTTGCTGACCAAAATATCTTCTAGGTCGACCATCGACGAGAGATTTTTCATTCTTTGTGAATTAAGAAAAGTAAGAGTCTCGTTGATGGCAATGCGGTATATCCAAGTGGAAAGCTTGGATTCGAACCTAAAGTTTTCTAATCCTTCCCATGCCTTTAGAAATGTGTTTTGCAGTACGTCGTTGGCATCTTCGTGACTGATGAGCATTTTACGAATAGTCCAATAGGTTTGTTTTTGGTAGAGCTGTACAAACTGCCCAAAAGCTTTAGACCGAGTTTTCTTGTCTTTAAGCTCTTTGATGAGTTTCTCGTCTTCAGTATTATTTTTTATCATGTTTTTTTCTTTTTTTATCTCTTTCCTCGTAATAGATTGATGTCGCCACTGCATTTCCATTTTATTGGTTCACCGTTTTTATCTTTGTCGGACCCTATGGCTTCTATTACGTAATAATAAGCTCCTGGAGCTGCCATTTTGCCATTGATTCTTCCGTCCCAACCTTTTGATGGGTCGGTCCATTTGCATACTAGTCGTCCCCAACGGTTATATACCCACGCATTAAAAGCAATAATTGATCGATAAACAACTCTAAACTCATCGTTTATCCCATCACCATTAGGCGTAAAAACATTAGGGACATCTATATAAGATTCTAGTACGGTAACTTTTATGGAGTCAGTAACTTGGCATTCGGCACTACTTGCTTTGAGTTTTACAACATATTCTCCTGCATCGTTGAATGTATATCGAAAATCTTTATCAGTGTAACGAATCACTTTAGATGGAGTTTGAACATCGTAAATAAACCACTCAAAAAACTCTGCTGCATCGGGGTTCGCATTGCTTTGGAAGTCAATAACCAAAGGAGCGGAACCTCCTACAGTACCGCTGGCGGAGGTAACTTTTTGTGCCATCTCCTTGCATTTGCAATTTTTAGAATTGCCGTTTCCTGTAGATGAAACTGAAGTTTTGTCTAGTTCGTTATCTGCATCGCGTCGTGCAATTTCTCCTTTAGGAAAAGCCGCTATGGCTATTGCCGAGAACAGGTCGGATTTTTTTGCACTCTCTCTTCCAAAACGTTTTGCAAATTCATCATTATCAACTGAAAGTTCAAAATATGTGTCGCAGTAGGGCGATGAGGGTAGTGTAATTTCATTTTGGTTGTCCAAAATTAGATAATCACTATCAGCTGAGTTAGTTTTTTTGACCTTGACAATGGTGTCTGCCGGTTCGCTCCATGAGTTTCCGTTCCAATGTGTTGTTTTGTACTCAAGAGTAAAATTCCGTTCAATAGTTTTAGTTTCTCCTGTTGGAGTTTGGTAAATCATCTCTTGGAAAAGATCACTAAATGCAACTTGCAATTTTAATGCCGAACATTTGTCTTCGTCGAACCAAAGAGGTTCTAGCCCGTCGATAGATATTTCGTAATTTTTGTAGTCGAAAATCCAAATGCAAACTTCGTTTCCATCAACAATGGCTTTATATCCTCCTTCGTCAAAGGATATAAGTTCTTTTTGATTCGTCTTTTCAGACCCATCCCATTCCAACCATTTTGTTGCTTCTTCACAAGCTACTACTGAAGAAAGGTCGATTCCATCGAAAATAAAAATTGTCATGTTATTTTCCTTGTCCTCGTAACTATAACAATTTCCTTGTGTTGTAAACGTACTTGCAAAGCAAAGGTTTGCAAAAAGAAGAACTGTTATGAATAAAAAAATCTTTTTCATCGTTTCAATAAATGAGGAGCAAAAATAATGAAAAGTTAATTTTTTCTCTTTTAATTTTTCCATTTTGTTTTTCCGCACAAACCATAAATTGCTGTAAAAACAATGTAGAACGGGTAACAAAGTGAAAGAGGAAGAGAATATAGCAATAATTTTTTTTGTTGATAAAATGGCAATGATGATGAAAGAAGCAGCACGTCGAAAACGAATTTATTGATGCTGAGTACTAAAAGAGATGATAAAATCTCTGGGTTTATACAGGTTGCCACAAGAAGGATGATTTGCAAGAGTGAGTAGCAAAATATAAGTAAGGCAACCAGAATAGTAGCTATGTCGGTGTAATATTTACTTTTAGAAGTCCATCGTGTGCGTTGAGCGAAAAATGATTTTAGGTTAGGTGTTGGCGAGGTCCACACCGTACTTTCCTTTGATTTTAGAAAACAAATTTTTGCCTTTTGTTTTTTTAGGTAAAACAGAAGGAATTGGTCATCGCCAGATGCGGTTCGATCTTCGAGAACATTTTCATTCCATACGTCTCGTTCAAAAGCTAGATTTGCGCCATTGCATAAGATTGGCATTTTTATGCCTGCCATTCCAGCTCCAGAAGCAATGAGAGAGAAAAATTCAAGTGCTTGCAAACGTTCAAAGAAGTTGATTTGAGGATGAAGTAGCACTCCTCCAAGAATCATTTGAGCATGTTCTTTTTCGTAAAAGTCAGCGATGGTTTGTAGATGCTGAGGATGCAAAATGCAATCGGCATCTGTGCATACAATTAGTTTTCCCTCTGATGTCGCTATGGCTTGCTTAAGCGCATTTTTCTTGCCTTCTTTTTCGGTAGAGATAATTTTTGTGGCGAATGGAGATGTAAATTGTTTTAGAATAGTTGCACTATTGTCAGTCGAGTGATCGTTAGCAATTATTAATTCAAAATTTCTATATGTCTGATTTCTAATAGATTCCAATAGTTTTGGAAGATGTTTTTCTTCGTTTTTGCAGCAAATAATAAGAGAGATAAAAGTGTTGTGGCTTGTTGTGCCGTTTTTGAATTGTGGAACGCGTTTCCATCCTATTATTACCAGAAAAGAAAAGAATGCATAAGCAATGCAAAATATAACTATGAAAATCCAAAGAAACATGATTTTATGCTGTAGCTAAGGTGAAAACCGAGATTTTTATATTTTTTGTTTTTTGCAAAGCCTGTGCGCAGGCAATGATTGTTGAACCTGTTGTAAGGACATCATCAATGAGTAAAATGTGTTTCCCCTCAAAGCGTGAACTATCGTGAATGTCGAAAATTCCGTCGGTATTTTCCCAGCGCTCATAAACCGATTTTTGGGTTTGTGTAGGATTTTCTATTGCTCTAAAAAGATTGTTTGATTCAATAGGAACTTTTAGAACTTGGTTTAATCCTTTTGCAATACATTCGCTTTGGTTGTATCCTCGTTGTTTGAGTTTGTTTTGGTGCAATGGCACAGGTACTAAAAAATCAATTTCTGAAAAATCTGGACTTTGCACTAGGTCTGCAGCGGCAAATTTTCCTAACGCCACACCAATTTGTTGTTCTCCTTTGTACTTCAACAAATGCAACAATTCTCGGTAGTTAGAGCCTTTTTGAAAAAAGAAGAATGCAGTTGCACGTTCGATATTGGCTTTTCCCCAAAAACGTTTTTCTATCACATTGCCTTTTTCAAGATGAAAGTTGGTTCGTGGAATCCGATATAAGCAAGAAG
>JAGCIZ010000149.1 GCA_017648235.1 Paludibacteraceae bacterium | reverse complement strand
TGGAATGGAGAATGGATGCACGGCTATGTTTATATTGATTATAACAACGACGGCGTTTTCAACCAAACTGTCAATGCAGCAGGAACATCTAATGGAGAATTGGTAAGTTACAACTTCTACTCTTCTTCTGGTTCAAGTTATAGCACAAATAGTAAAGGAACAACCGTTCAAAATAATTGCGGTGTGAATAGTAGCAATATGCCATCGTGGACATTACCATCGAACCTAGCAAACGGAACTTATCGCTTACGTTTCAAAATAGACTGGAACAATATCAATCCTTGCGGAAGCACGGCTTCAGGTAACGACATTGCTACAAACGGTGGGTGTATTGTTGATATGACACTGATAATTGCTGATCCTCCTTCGGCTTCTGAACCAAGTGCAACTACTTTGGCTCTTATTGAAACTGCATACGAATTGTTAGAAGGCGTTGGAGTTGGATATCCTACCGATGCTCCTCGTCAAACATTGCGAACTGCAATTGCTACTGCTGAGGCTAATCCGAATGCTGCAGCTGCAGGTCCTTTACAAACAGCTATTGATAACTATTATGCTACAACCGATATCGTAATGCCAACAGATGGGGCAACCTACGTTTTTGTAGGAAAAGGTTATACTTCGGCATCAGATAGCTATTTGTACAACAACAGCGGTACGCTTTCCATTGCATCATACACCGAGGGAACTACCGTGTTGCCTGAATCGGCAAGATTTGTTTGCGAAGTGGTTGACGGAGAATACAAATATATGTTCCGCACCATTGATGGAAATTACTATATGGCTTTCCCATCGCCAGGAAAAAGTTGGCTTTACAACAAAAGTACTACAGGCCTTGAGGCAACAGCAAGCAACTTGACTAAATTTGATGTTAGAAAAATAGTCAGAACCACTCGCGTTCAAAAGGATACAAAAGACATGTTTGGTCAAATCTATTTCTTCGGATTTAGAGGTAACGATGGTAGCACTACTGGCAATGCCATGTATGGCTCAATGATTGTGAAAAATGGTGCTTGGGATGGAGCTGGCGAACCATATAGCGACACCACTCCTCAATCTTCTGCATTTATGATTGTAGAAGTTGCACCTTCACCTTCAGAAACAGAACCAAGTGCAACTACTTTAGCACTTATCGAAACTGCTAAAAGCATATTAGATGAAGTAGGTGTTGGCTTCCCTGCCGACGCTCCTCGCCAAACATTAAGAGCGGCTATTGAAGTGGCAGAAGCAAATCCTATCGCATCAGCTGCAGCACCTTTGCAAACAGCTATTACTGCATATTACAACTCAGAAGACATTGTAAAACCAACTGCAGGATGCTCGTATGCAATGGTAATGGCACTAACCCCAACATCGCTTTATTACATCTATAACAACAACGGAACACTTGCTTTGGCTCCTTATACTTTGGGCAATGATTTTCCTGAAAGCGCACTATTCACTTACCGAATCAGTGGCGATAAAGCTTTGCTTCAAAGCGTAACAGACAGCAAATACATGGCAATTCCTCAACCTAATGTTTCTTGGTTGCGCGATAATAGTACTGCAGGTATTGAATCTACAGTTACCATTGTATCGCAATTTGAAGTAAACAAATTGGTATCGGGAGTAAATGGAAACGTTACTGCTACTCCAGAGCAATTGTTTGGTATGGTTTACCTTAGTGGCTCTCGCGGATACAGAACTGATAATAGCAACTCTGAACCAGGTGTTATTATTATGAACTCCGCTGCAGGTTTCGATAAATCCAACAATCCTTATTGCAATGGAGCATACTCTTCTGCAATTAGAATGGTAGAAATTATAGATGCTACGGTTGATGTTGAGAAACCAATTGTTTGTACTAAACCTACTTTAAGCATTTTTGGTACTGAAGGTTCTATCCGCATAAACAACTATAGCGGAAGTGTAAAAGTGGTTAACATCTTGGGACAAATTGTAAAAGAAATGAATGTTTCCGACAATGCTCAAATAAAAGTATCAAAGGGCATCTATTTTGTTGTAACCAACGAAAAAGCAACAAAAGTGGTGGTAAAATAAAACCCTTGATATAACTAAAAGAGAAAAGAAAGCGAGGTCTTAATGGTTTCGCTTTTTCTTAATAATTTTATTTAAAACGGATATTTAGATTTTTGCAAAGTTCTTGAACATTGTAAAAGTGGGTCGGAAGAAGAATTTGAGATATACAAAAAAATGGTTGAGTTTTTAGAAAGTGAAGCTGCCACATCGGTTGAGTTCAACTACAAAGGTCTAAACATTGGTCTCGAAGCCGAATATAGCAATGCAGCATATGGCTATTGGGAAAACAAAAAAATGATTTCTGATTATCGTGTCGACAACATTAGAGGCGTTTTCCGTGTATGCTATAACTTTAGTCACACTTGGAATAAATAACAATATATTATGGCAAAAATTTACATTCCAACATTTGGAGAAGAAGTAGGAAACACTATTTCTCATGGGGTAATGAGTATTCTTATGCTACTGGCTATGCCTTTTTCGGCCGTTTGGAC
>JAGCIZ010000148.1 GCA_017648235.1 Paludibacteraceae bacterium | reverse complement strand
TGGGTTTCATTGCGCCAATCAGGAATACTCTACCCTGCTATTTTGAAAAATTACGACCCTATTATGTTCCACGTTCCAATTCGCGGTGTACTCGAATGGGCAACAGTAGAAGATAGCGGACGTCTGCTCGAACGTGTTTGTCGTGACGAAGTACCCGAAGAGTTTTGGAATCGCTACTACAATATTGGTAGTGGAGCCGAATACCGAATTTCTAATTACGAATTTGAAGTACTTTTACTCGATGCAATAGGATGCCCACGTCCAGAAAAGATTTTTGATGCAAAATGGTTTACAACACGCAATTTCCATGGAATGTGGTACGTAGATAGCGACGTTTTGGAAAACTATTTACACTTCCGCGCTAACGTTCCTATCAAAGAATATTTCAATCAGATGAGCAAAAGCGACCAAATACCTTTTGCTATGAAATTTGCTCGTGTAACAAAAGTGGCAAAACTCGTTCCGCACATTGTAAAATTAGCAATGCGTGCTATGGCATACAGCAAAGAACACGGTACACAATGGTGGATAAAAAACAACAAAACTCAACGCATCAATGCCTACTACGGGAGTTTGGAAGAATACAATGCAATTCCTGATTGGAAGAACACGGATTTGAGTCATAATTCAGAGGAAATTACATTACTAAATCACGGCTACGACGAGACAAAACCAATGGAAGATTTTACAATTGAGGATATGCAACGTGCTGCCGAATTTCGTGGTGGAAAATGTTTAAGCCAAACGATGACAAAAGGAGATTGGGACACGCAATTAGAATGGCAATGTGCTGAAGGACATATCTTCAAAGCTAGTCCACGTTTGATTCTATTGGGAGGACATTGGTGTTTGGAATGTTTTCCCTTCCCCTACTCAAACGAAACAAACAATCGTCCTTGGCAATGGGATGCAGAAGCAAAACGTAATCCATTTTTTGCTCAACTTTGGAGTCCTCTTCACGATGCTGACGAAAACAATGTTTATGATTCTGAAATTTTTAACGGTTGGGAGAAAAATTAACTTTACAATGAAAACACTACGACTTTTAGCACTCTTATTTTTACCAACACTCATTGTTGCACAAGAGCGAATTGAGCCAATTAAATTTGGCGATATGGAACAATGGTTGGTGCGTTATATAAAAGAATCAAAACTCTTAGGTGGTAAAACAAAAATTCTCTACGCACTCGCACCTACCGATACGATTAGAAAAACTGCAGTTTATGACTTCAATAATACTTGTTGGGGAATATCAAACGCCTACGCTTCGCCAGCTAGTATTGACAAAGCAGCCAATACCACACAACCAGAAAAACGAGGCAATGGCACTTGTGCTCGACTCGACACAAGAATCGAGGCCGTACAAGTTTTAGGTTGTATTGACATAGAGGTTTGTATTGCAGGAACATTGTTTTTAGGTAAAGTGCTTGAACCTGCTAAAAATGTAAATGACCCTTATAGCATCATAAATATGGGGATTCCTTTTGACCAAAAACCAAAAGCTGTAATGCTTGACTTGAAAGCAAAAGTAAATCCTGAAAGAAAAGTTTTGCGTGCCACTGGTTTTTCAAAGAAAAAATGGTTTGAAGGACACGACGAACCCGAAGTTTATGTTTACCTACAAAAACGTTGGGA
>JAGCIZ010000147.1 GCA_017648235.1 Paludibacteraceae bacterium | reverse complement strand
CGTAAATTGGGTTATTTACGGCGTTTTATCTAAACAAAAAGCAGTGAACCCCCTTTTTTAATTAAAAAGTTGCCACCACCATCTTTTTGTCAAATCAAAATTCATTGTTTGTTAGAATTACGTCCGCAAAGGTAATAAAATATCTTATTTAGAAAAATAACTTTATCCTATTCTGTTGCCTTTTTTTCAGTTACTAGTCTCTCGAAGGAAACAGATAATTCTACACGACGGTTTTCTTTTCTTCCGGCAGCTGTTGAATTGTCAGCAACAGGTTTAGTGTCGCCATATCCGCTCGCATTGATTCTTTCGGGAGCAATTCCTGCGCGAATCAAGAATAAACGAACGGCATTTGCACGGTCGTCAGAAAGAGTAAGATTCTTCAAAGGATCACCTGCGTTGTCAGTGTGTCCTTCAATGCTGAGCAAGTAATCTGGATTTTCTTCCATCACTTTTACAATTTCATTCAAGATTCCGTTTGAAGATTTTCTTATTGTTGACTTTCCAGAATCAAATTGAATTCCTTGTAATGCTTTAGTAAATAGTTTCAGTACTTCCTCATTAACTTCTGGGCATCCATTGTTTTCAACCACTCCTTTTACATCAGGACATTTATCCAAATAGTCAAAGACAGTATCTTCGTCAGTATCTATCGGGCATCCTTCCGCATTGATAAAACCGTAAGCTTCTTTTGGAGTGTCAGGACACTTATCTAAATAGTCAGGCACTCCATCGCCATCGGTGTCAAGAGGGCAACCAACAGAATCTACTTCTACATTCTCAGGAGTATTTGGACATTGGTCAATGTAATCGAATACCCCATCTTTGTCAGTATCAATTGGACAACCAAGCGAGTCTATTTTTCCGTAAGCGGCTTCAGGAGTTTCTGGGCACTGATCTAGATAATCAGGCACTCCGTCGCCGTCGGTGTCGAGCGGACACCCAAGAGAGTCGATTCTTCCATAGGCAGCTTCTGGAGTTTCTGGACATAGGTCTAGATAATCAGGCACTCCATCTCCGTCGGTGTCTAACGGACAACCAAGCGAGTCTATTTTTCCGTAAGCAGCTTCTGGAGTTTCAGGGCATAGGTCTAGATAATCAGGCACTCCATCTCCGTCGGTGTCGAGCGGACAACCAACGGAATCAACTTTTACTCCTTTTGGTGTTTTTGGACATAAATCAAATTTGTTTTTCACACCATCTTTGTCGGAATCTCGTCCTCCAAATACAAGCGTAATACCACCTGCAAGATTAAATCCAGTGTAATCGTAAGGTATAGGAATTTTAGTTTGATTTTGAGCATCAGTTCCTGTAGTATATGAAGTCCATGTTACAGGAATATAGTCTGCTGCTAAGAAAAACAAAAATGGTCCACCTCTCAATCTGAGCGCAGTTCCTAATGAGCCTCTGCCATTTACCATTGAATAGCTTACGCTAAAATTGAACCAGTTGGTAGGGCGCATATTGAATGATGCAGTAATTTCTTCATAAATGTTTTTGTTGTACAGCATTGTGCGTGAGAGCAAGCCAATTCCGAGTTTTTGTTTACAAAAACGATATTCTAGCCCGATGTTAAGTTTTGCAGTTGGCATTGAAACATAGTGATTCTTCTCTTGCTCTCCATTTACAACCAACGAATTGGTTAATCCGCTGAGCAAAGAGTCTCCTGCGCTTCCTATTGAGAAATCATCAAAAAGTGAAGTGCCATCAACATTTATTCCATCAAATGCAAAATTTATCTCAGAATCAATGTTTTTTACATTACGGTTCCAATAGATAAACCCTAAATCGGTAATTGAGGCCGAGAATTTTAAATCTTTTATAATATCGTAAGTAACACCTAAGTCAAAAGCTGCTCCATAACCCGATGGCTTAATGTAGTCAATGATAGAAGAAGGCATTTCTATGGAACTAAAATCTTTGTTAATTTTCAACATTGAAGACATTTTGAATGATGCATCTCCCATTACTTCCCATTTGTCGGTGCTAGTAGAGAGTTTCATTTTTCTAGGAGAAAAAGAAAGATTGGCAGTTCCTAGCAACAACTTAATTCGATAACCGATGTTTAATTTCTCATTTAGTTTTGTAGAAACACCAACGCCAATTTCTGTGTAAGCAGATGCAGTTGCTCCTAAACTTTTGAGGTTAAACTCTCGTCCTACATCGTAACTTTCTGCTGTTCCGTAAAGTAATAGTTGGAAAAGGTCTTTGGGAAGTGAAACTCCACCATCAATTCGTTCTGTAATACCTACAGAATAATAGTTGTTCTTTTTTCTCCAACCAAATGATAGTATGTTTACTTGGTAATCAGCTCCCAACGAAGTGTGGTGTTTTAGTTTCTTATAGAATTTGTCTTTGTTCCCAAATTCAGGATGAAGAAATGTAACCAATTGTCCGTTTTTCTTGTAAAGAACATCTTTTACGGAGAAAGGTAAATTACCAACAGAAACTTGTCCCCAACCCAAGACAGGAAGCCCCACATAAACATCTCTTTCTGTTTGCAAAGCAGGATTAATGTACGAGGT
>JAGCIZ010000146.1 GCA_017648235.1 Paludibacteraceae bacterium | reverse complement strand
TTAGAAGACAAATTGACAACTTTTTTCACCCTTCACTATTTACTTCCCATGCTCGAAAATGCAGGTGCAAACGTTTTGCTACCCAAGGAAAGAGATACACAAACGCACGAAGTAATTGTAGATAAAGAAAACACGTTTGGTGAATCAGTTTACAATGAAGAAGGAGTCTGGAAAAACGGAGGCAGCTCGGGTTTCGCATTGAAAAAAGAAACATTTCAAAACAATGAAGATCCTTTTTCGGAAGGTTTCTACCGAATACCAAAAAACAACAAAACAGAACATAAAGCAATTTGGATTCCTAACATACCCGAACGAGGAGAATATGCCGTTTATGTAGCTTATCACTCATCTCCAACAAGCACAAATGATGCGCAATACAGCGTTTTTCATCTTGGAGGAGAAACTAAATTTTCTGTCAATCAAAAAATGGGTGGCCGAACTTGGATTTATTTGGGCACATTTTGGTTTGAAAAAGGTATAAATGAAAAATTTGGTCGAGTAGAATTGGCCATTCCAAAAGGAGACAAAACCATCACTACTGCCGACGCCGTAAAATTTGGAGGTGGAATGGGAACTATAAGCAGAAAACCATCGCCAGACGAAGTAATTTTAACATACAACAAACTCAACAAAAAAAATCTAGAATTCAATCCTAACGTTGATGTTGAATTTAGAACAAGTGAAACGCCTCGTTACCTCGAAGCCGCTAGATATTGGCTACAATGGGCAGGAATACCTCAAAAAGTTTTTTCAAAAACAGATGGAGTAAACGATTATTTAGACGATCTTTTTTGTCGCCCTATGTGGGTCAATTATCTCAATTTTGGTTCTGAAAATATGCCAGATTCCTTAGGGTTAGGAATTCCTATTGATGCTGCTCTTGCCTTTCATACCGATGCCGGTGTATCTCAAAAAGACTCGATTGTAGGTAGTTTAGGCATTTTCTCTGCAAAAACCAACGATGAGTTCTTTGCCAATGGTCAGTCGCGCTTTGCGTCAAGAGACTTAACCGATCTTGTTCTAACAGAGTTACACAAAACCATTATCCAAGAATTTGATTCTGCCTGGCAAGTTAGAGGGTTGTGGAACAAAGCATACGTTGAGTCACGCATTCCACAAGTCCCAACAATGTTACTCGAATGGCTCTCACACCAAAATCCACTAGATGTACGTTACGCATTAGACCCTAATTTTCAGTTTGCTACGGCAAGAGCAATATATAAAGGTCTCTTAAAATTTTTCTCCGTTCAATACAACAAAAAATACACTCCTCAACCTTTGCCGGTGAATAATTTTTCAATTGAGATTTCCGCAAAAAATCAATTAAAACTCTCATGGTCGCCAACTTATGACTTACTTGAAAAAGATTCTGTAAAACCTACCTCATACGTAGTATACACACGAAAAGAAAATGGCAGTTTTGACAATGGTTTTCTAACAAAAGACACTTCGGTTATTCTCCCATGCAGTCCAAACGCATTGTACAGTTTCAAAATCTCTGCTGTAAACGAAGGCGGAGAAAGTTTTCCATCAGAAATTCTTTCGGCCTGCATCAACCCAAGTTCAACAAAAACTGCTTTAATTATAAATGGTTTCGACCGACTTTCTGCGCCCCATTTCTTCACCTCCGACACAAAAGCAGGCTTCTATGAAAACAACGACTGTGGAGTTCCTTACCTCAACACTTTTGCCTATGTGGGCAACCAATACAATTTCGAAAAAACAGACGAATGGAAAAGTGATGAGTTGCCAGGTTTTGGTGCAAGTTTTGGCAACTACGAAAAAACAATAATTGCAGGAAACACTTTCGACTTTGCTTCTATACACGGAAAGTCCATACAAAACTTCGGAGTCTCGTTTGTTTCGTGTAGCAGAGCATCAGTGGAAAATGGGAAAATAGACCTAAAAAAATACGATGTTGTTGATCTGATTTTAGGAAAACAAAAATCCACCATAATAGGAAGAGACTCTTTGAACATACGATATAAAACGTTCTCAAAATCGCTGCAAGAGAGAATCGTTGATTATCTCCAAAACGGCGGAGCAATCTTTGCTAGCGGAGCCTATATTGCAAGTGACATGCAAACTAAAGAAGACGCAGATTTCACCAAAAACTGGCTGAAATACACATTTGCAACAGACAATGCTTCGCTAAGCGGAATTGTTGTGCCCTACTCTACTCCGAAAAATCCTTTCCGCTTTTCGTTTGAAATCTGCAACGAGCCAAACAGTAAGATTTATCACACCACATCGGTAGATGCACTTAGAGCTGTTCCTACCATTTCTCAACCCGTGTTCCGCTATTCCGACACCAACCTCAATGCTGCCATAGCACATCGTGGCTCATGGAATACGTTTGTTTTGGGTTGTCCTTTCGAAGTCATAAAATCACAAGTTGATAGAAACAATTTAATGTCCGAAATCTTAAATTACTTGCTTTATGAAAAATAACATTACTGTATTTTTACCCTTAAGAGCTGAAAATGAAACTTTAAAAGAACTTTGCAATTCACCCATTGTAAAAGAAATCATTTTTTTAGTCGACCAAAAGGAAACTGAGATTTCCGAAAAATATAAAACACTAAAAATTGATTATATTTTTTCTTCCGATACCATAAACCGAATGATTGAAGAATGCCAAACTCCTTACTTTTTGTTCTACACTCAACATTCCGATTTTTCGTTAGGAAAAAATGCTCTTGAGCGTTTTCTGCAGATTGCAAAGCAAACAAAAGCAGGAATTCTCTACTCCGATTTTAGAGAAAAAAACGAAAACCAATCCACATCTCTTCATCCGCTAATCGACTATCAATTAGGAAGTGTAAGAGACGATTTTGATTTTGGGCCATTACTTTTCTTCAACAAAGAATTTTGCCTTAAAGCACAAGAGAAAAGCACCAACGATTTTCATTTTGCAGGACTGTACAATCTCCGACTAAACATTGCTTCACAATGTCTTCCTTTTCACATTGATGAATATTTATACACCGTAAACAACATTATTGACAAAAGAAAAAGCGGAGAAAAACAATTTGATTATGTTGATCCAAAAAACAGAAATGTGCAACTCGAAATGGAAAAAGCATGCACCATTTACCTCAAAAAAATTGGTGCTCTAATTGAGCCAAACGACAACGAAGTGCAGTTCAGCAACGAATTCACCACCGAAGCTTCGGTAATTATTCCTGTACGAAACCGAGAAAAAACCATTGCCGATGCCATTCAATCCGTTTTAGCTCAAAAAACCAATTTTGCTTTTAACCTCATCATTATCAACAATCACTCCACCGACAAAACAACAGAAATTATCAACTCCTTTGCAGAGAAAGATGGCCGAGTGATACACCTAATTCCTTCGCGTAGAGACCTTGGAATTGGTGGGTGCTGGCAAACAGGAATCGAGCATAGAGAGTGTGGAAAATTTGCCGTACAACTCGATAGCGACGACGTGTACAAAACGCCCGAAACGCTACAAAAAATTGTTGATGAGTTTTACAAACAAAAATGCGCCATGCTCATCGGTTCATACACCATGACGAACTTTGAAATGGAGCCAATTCCTCCCGGGCTCATCGACCACAAAGAATGGACCGACGAGAACGGGTCAAACAATGCATTGCGCATCAATGGACTTGGAGCACCAAGAGCTTTTTACACGCCCATTTTGCGAGAAATTGGAGTTCCAAATACCAGTTATGGAGAAGATTACGCCCTTGGGCTACAAATAAGCCACTCTTACAAAATAGGACGAATTTACGAATCCATCTACCTCTGCCGACGCTGGCAAGACAATACCGATGCCTCGCTTTCGATAGAAAAAGTAAATGCCAACAACCATTACAAAGACAAACTTAGAACAATAGAAATCTTATCAAGAAAAAAAGAGAATTAAGTAATAGGTAGAAAAAAGAGATTATATAATTTACCTATCACGACTTATATAAAATTAAGGATTGATATAAAATGTTGTCAATCCTTGTTTTTTTAGTACTTTTGCAGTTCTAAGAAAAAAAGTAAAAACTAAAAGATGAATCACACTAAAGTAATTGATTTGTTGCAGTCGACACAGTTCGATGCAGAAGTTGTTGTAAAAGGTTGGGTCAGAACAAAACGTGGCAATAAAAATGTAAACTTCATTGCTATCAACGATGGTTCTACCATTAAAAATATTCAGTTGGTGGTCGATGTTCAGAACTTCGACGAAGAATTGCTCAAGAAAATCACTACCGGAGCTGCCATTTGCGCAAAAGGAACATTGGTACA
>JAGCIZ010000145.1 GCA_017648235.1 Paludibacteraceae bacterium | reverse complement strand
CTTTAAAACTCAATAATCTCCTCTTCAAACTGGGTAATTTTCTCTAGTCCGTTTTCGGTTACTAAGAAGCTATTTTCTATTCCAACTGCACCTACTCCGGGTATCACATATTTTGGTTCAAGGGCAAAAATCATATTTGTTTCTAGTAGTTCCTTTGAACGAGGAGTGAGTACGGGTAATTCATTGATCTGAAGACCAACACCATGTCCAATAAATTTGGCTTGTTGCTTTGTTCCCATAAAATATTGGCCTAATCCTTCTGCTTCTGTGATTTGCAAAGCGAGGTTGTATAGTTCGGCGCATGAAGTTCCTGGACGGGCAATATTCTCTATTTCGTTTTGAATGGTTAGAGAAGCTTGATGTGCTCGGTATGCAAGATCTGTGAGTTTGCCCACAGAGTAAACGCGAGTCATATCGGTCATATACGGAGTGTAGTTTCCTGCCATATCCACCATAATGGAAAATCCTTTTTTCAGCACAGTTCCATTTGCTCCGAGCGGACAGGAGGTGTCAATGCCGTTGCCTCCCAATGCATAATCGAAAGGGGAGGGTTCTTCTGCATTGTCGCCTGCCAGAAGACTCCCCATAAAAAGATCCATGTTTGCCCCAAATGCACGAAACATTCCCAAAGAACCATTTAGGCGCATAAGGCGTTCTATTTCAATTTGAAGTTGAACGTCGGTCATTCCCATTCGGAAACAAGATGGAATTTCTGCATAAGTTTTGGCATGCTGTTGGGCAGAGATGCGAAATTGCTCAATTTCAAAAGGCGTCTTTATTCTGCGCAATTTACGCATAAGAGCAGTTGCGTTGGGAGTTTCTTTCGGTTTGAAAATGGATTGAATACGAACATATTCGCTGTAGGTCAACTCATCGGCTTCGAGTAATAGCTTCTTTGGCAATTTCAGCCCAATTTCAGTAAAGAGTTCAGGCATTTGCTCCGGTTTACGGATATAAAAAACTTGATTGCCTTCGAATCCATTTGGACGTTTAACAAAAAAGTAAGGTTCTCCTTCTGATGGAAGGTAAAAGTACCCATTAAAAACACGTCCTGTGGTGTAATAAAGATTGACATTGATAGTGAGCAAGCATCCATCTGCATCCATTTGCTGCATTTCGTGCTGCATACATGCCCATTTTATGCACAAGTCATTCAATAAATTGTTTTGTATCATCAGAAAAATTATTCTTTTGAAAAATAGAAAGAAACTCTTTATTTCAAGATATTTTCTTTTTTGGAAAGCGCTCTAAATACGCACCAAAACCCGATAGCAATAAAAGGAATGCTCAAAACTTGTCCCATATTCAGTGTAAAAGAAGCCTCGAATGATTCTTGGTTGAGTTTGATAAATTCTAAAACGAATCTTGTTCCAAAAATGCAAATCATAAAAGTTCCAAAACCAATACCTTCTTTTTTGTAAATATTTGTTTTCCAATACATAAAGAGCAATAGGGCAAATGTTACAAGGCAATAAATCATTTCATAAATCTGCGTAGGATGACAAGCTTGACCTGCATACAACACTTGCCACTCGTACGAGCGGATGAACATAAATCCCCAAGGTAGAGTAGTGGGGTACCCAAAAATTTCGGAATTCATCAAATTGCCTAATCTAATGCATGCTCCACAAATGGCGATACCTATTACCAAGCGGTCGAGTATCCATAGCAAACTCTTTTCGGGGAGCACTTTTTTGTGGTATAGGAATATAGCTGTCAAAATTCCGATTGTTCCTCCATGGCTGGCAAGTCCTCCTTCCCAAATGGCAATAAGTTTCCAAGGTTTTAGCAGATATTCATTGCCATAATTGAACGTAATGCCAAGAAACTCAAAAGGCTCTTTTAGTAAATGCCATTCGTAGAAAAAACAATGTCCAAGCCTTGCCCCAACAATTGCACCTACTAAAGTGTAAACGAAAAGTTTGTCGAGGTATTTCTCCGGAAGTTCTTCTCTTTTATATGTTTTTCCAACAACAATTAGCGTCAAATAGATGCCTATTGCCCATAGAACACCATACCAACGAACAGAAAGAGGTCCTAACGAAAAGAGTACAGGATCAATGTCCCAAACAATGTATTGCAACATAAAATATTATTTTCCGTGACAATTTTTGTATTTCTTTCCACTTCCACAAGGACAAGGATCGTTTCTTCCTACTGTTTTCTCCGCACGAATAGGCTCTGTACGTTGTTTTTCTCGTGTATCTTGTTTTGACGGGTCGTTTCTTTGGAATTCATCTTTTTGCGTGCGATAGCGACTATAATCCGAACGACTTTGCTCTGCTGCATGAACTTGAGCAGTCTCTTTTACAGGAATTTGTCCACGCATCAATATAGAAATACTCTTACGATTGACCTGTTCAACCATCGCACGGAATAAATCGTACGACTCAAGTTTATAAATCAACAAAGGATCTTTTTGTTCGTATGTT
>JAGCIZ010000013.1 GCA_017648235.1 Paludibacteraceae bacterium | reverse complement strand
TATTTTTCTTGCCGGAATTGGAACTGTTGGAGGAAGTTTATTGGAACAAATCAAGCAACAACAATTGCTTTTAATGCAGAAAAACAGACTCAAACTCAATGTTGTTGGAATTGCTGATTTCAAAAAAGCTATTTTCAAACGAGAAGGAATTGATTTAGAAAATTATCGTGAACTTTTAAATAGCGAAGGAAAAGATAACTCTCCCGAACTGCTAAAATCAGAAATTCTTTCGATGAATATTTTCAACTCAGTATTTGTGGATTGTACTGCTAGTGCCGATATTGCTGCTCTTTATAAAGATTTGTTGTCGAACAATATTTCTGTAGTTGCTGCAAATAAAATAGCAGCTTCGTCAGCTTACAACGATTATGCAGAATTGAAAAACATTGCACTCAAACATGGGGTAAAATATCTATTCGAAACCAATGTAGGAGCTGGTTTGCCAATTATTAACACTATTAATAATTTGATAAATTCAGGTGATAGAATTTTGAAAATGGAAGCAGTTCTATCTGGTACACTCAACTATATTTTTAACACCATAAGTGCCGAAATTCCATTAAGCAAAGCCATTGCAATGGCAAAAGAAGCTCGCTATTCCGAACCCGATCCTCGTATCGATTTGAGCGGAAAAGATGTTATTCGCAAGTTAGTAATTCTCACACGCGAAGCTGGATATAAAGTTGAACAAGAAGATGTAGTAAAGAACTTATTTGTACCAAACAACTTTTTCGAAGGTTCGTTGGACGATTTTTGGAAGGGAATTCCTGCATTAGATGAAGAGTTTGAAGTAAAACGTCAAGCTTTGGATGCGAAAAATATGAAATATCGTTTTGTAGCAAAAATGGAAGAAGGCTCTTGCGAAGTTGGATTGCAAGAAGTGGCATCAAATCATCCGTTTTATGACCTTGAGGGAAGCAATAATATCATAATGATTACAACTGAGCGTTATCACGAATATCCAATGATTATAAAAGGTTATGGAGCTGGAGCAAGTGTTACATCCGCTGGTGTTTTCGCCGATATTATAAGTATTGCCAATATTCGTTAATACAATGAAACGATTATTTATAAATTTAATTATAATGTGCAGCGTTGCGTTCATTTCAACTTCTTGTAACGAAGAAGAAGGGGTTCGCTATGCCGATCAGTTGAAAGAACAAGAAAAACTCATCAACGAGTTTATTGAACGCGAAGAGATAGTTGTATTGGAAAATTTCCCTACCGACTCTGTTTTTCAAACTAACGAATATGTTCTAACTGAGTCGGGATTATATTTTCAACTTACCAAAAATGGAGAAGGAGAAGATGTTAAATTTGGAGATAAAGTACAAGTCCGCTACAAACAGAAAACTTTGGAAAAAGGAGCTATTATAGAAAGTTTTTGGACTACTCAAGACGATCCTCGCCCAAGGGAAGTAGAATATAAAGTTTCAATGGTCAGCGACTGCGAAGCGTGGCACGAAGCTATTGGATACATGAGAAAACCAGGTGCTGAGTGCAAAATTATTGTACCAGGAAGCATTGGTTTTTCTGTTGCACAAGCTAACCTTATCCCTTACTATTTCGAAATGAAAATAAAATTTCATCATTAAAATAAAAAACATAAATCCATAAGTTATATGACTCTTATTAAAAGTATTTCAGGTATTCGCGGTACTATTGGTGGCGCTGTTGGCGATGGACTTTCACCTATTGATGTAGTAAAATTCACTTCGGCTTATGCCACATGGTTAAAAACTTATCGCAACAAAACACGTTGCAAAGTGGTTGTTGGACGTGATGCTCGTATTTCTGGAGAGATGGTAAATCACTTGGTTATTGGAACATTGCTTGGCTGTGGATGCGATGTTACAAACATTGGATTGGCATCAACTCCTACTACAGAACTTGCTGTCGATATTGAACAAGCAGATGGAGGAATCATCCTTACTGCAAGCCATAATCCAAAACAATGGAATGCTTTGAAGTTGCTTAACGAACGAGGTGAATTTCTTAATAAAGAAGAAGGAGAAGCGTTGCTCGAAATTGCCGAACGAGGAGAGTTTTCATACGCCGAAGTGGATAAAGTTGGATCTTTAGTTGAAAAATCTGATTTTACCAAACGACACATAGAAAGTGTTCTTAAACTTGATTTGGTTGACGTAGAAGCCATTCGTAAAGCTAATTTTAAGGTAGCCTGCGATTGTGTTAATTCGGTTGGTGGAATTGCTATTCCTGAACTTTTGGCGGCTCTTGGAGTTGAACAAGTAGAAAAACTTTACTGCGAGCCAAACGGGCATTTCCCTCACAATCCAGAACCACTACCAGAACATTTGGAAGATATTTCTAACTTGATAAAGGATAAGAAAGCAGATGTTGGCTTTGTGGTTGATCCTGATGTTGATCGTTTGGCCATTATTTGCGAAAATGGAGAAATGTTTGGTGAGGAATACACACTTGTTTCCATTGCCGACTACGTGTTGCAACACACCAAAGGAAACACCGTGTCGAACCTAAGTTCAACACGTGCCTTGAGCGACGTAACCACGAAATACGGATGCGAATACAACGCTTCTGCTGTAGGCGAAGTTAACGTTGTTGCAAAAATGAAAGCAACTAACGCCGTAATCGGTGGAGAAGGTAATGGTGGTGTCATCTACCCTGCTTCGCACTACGGACGCGACGCTTTGGTAGGTATAGCATTGTTTCTAACCCACATGGCAAAATCAGGGAAAAGTGTATCCGAATTGCGTGCTTCTTACCCCAACTATTTTATCTCTAAAAACAAAATTCAGCTTACACCAAATATCGATGTCGATGGTGTGCTTTGCGTGATAAAAGGTTGCTACAAACAATTCAAAATCAATGACGTGGATGGTGTAAAAATAGACTTCCCACAAGGATGGGTACATTTGCGTAAATCAAATACTGAGCCTATTATCCGCATTTATAGCGAAGCTCCTACGCGTGAGCAAGCCGACAAATTTGCACATGCCATTATGGACGAGATACGAAGAATCGCAAATATTTAAGAATTTTTAAAGAATTTAACCTCCTAAAAAATAAAAGGAAAAGTTTAGAGCATAATACTTTCAAAAAAAAACTAGAAATAATTTTGCAGATATAAAAAAAACACTACCTTTGCAATCACAATTCTGATGGCTCCGTGGCTCAACTGAATAGAGCATCTGACTACGGATCAGAAGGTTACAGGTTTGAATCCTGTCGGAGTCACACTGATAATCAAGCACTTACGAACAAAGTAAGTGCTTTTTTTGTGTTTCTTTAAATTATTTGCACACATTTGGAACTACCTGTGTATCTTTGCGTTATGCAAAGTGGGTACAAAGTAGGTACAAAGCCGTACGCTACATTTGTGAGAAGTATGTGATTGAGGCGAGAGAATAAAAAAGGATAGCAACATGCTATCCCTTTATTTATTTTATAATTCCTCGTTCTATTAATTCGAAATAACATTCTTTCGTAGCACGAATGTCGGCTTTTGCCAGATTAGTGAGTATCCTAAATTCTTCACTCTCTGGAATGGCACATTTTTCTTTTTACTCTTTTTTATATTCAACTAGAAGGTTTTTATATTCTTTCAATTCTGGCATTGCACAAAACTTGTCTCTCGTACCCTTAGGAATACGTATCTCCTTAAGCCCTGAACAACCAGAGAAAGCATCTTTCCCAATACTCGTTACACCATCAGGGATAACTATCGAGGTAAGCCCTGAACAACCCCAGAAAGCATCTCTCTCAATCCTCGTTATGCTATCAGGGATAATTGTATTTTTACAACCTGCTATTAGAATATTTGTTTCGGTTTCTATAATCGCATTACAATTGTTTCTACTATCATATTTAGGATTATTTACATCAACGCTTATCGAGGTAAGCCCTGAACAACCAGAGAAAGCAGATTCCCCAATGCTCGTTACGCTATCAGGAATAACTATCGAGGTAAGCCCTGAACAACGACAGAAAGCATCTCTCTCAATCCTCGTTATGCTATCAGGAATAACTATCGAAGTAAGCCCAGAACAACCCCAGAAAGCACCTTCCTCAATGCTCGTTACGCTGTCAGGAATAACTATCGAAGTAAGCCCTGAACAACCAGAGAAAGCATATTCCCTAATACTCGTTACACCATCAGGAATAACTATCGAGGTAAGCCCTGAACAACCAGAGAAAGCCCATTCCCCAATACTCGTTACGCTGTCAGGAATAACTATCGAGGTAAGCCCTGAACAACCCTCGAAAGCAGAATTCCAAATGCCCGTTACGCTATCAGGGATAACTATCGAGGTAAGCCCTGAACACTTCCAGAAAGCCAATTCCCCAATACTCGTTACGCTATCTAAAATTGTAATTTCTGTAACTTTTTTAGGACAGCGTACTAACGTCTTTTTATCATCGGAGTATTCTACTCCATCGGTATGTATGTAACTCATAGTTTATAATTTTTCTTTGAGTGTAAATGTAGAAAATTTATTCTCTCCTTGAAAACTAAAACTAGCAAGTCTTTTTTAAATAGAATAATTTGCTTATTTACAATTAGGCCTTAGCACGGTTTTTCAGTATAATCCAAATAATCATAGGAGCACCAATCATGGCACTTACTGCATTGATGGGTAATGGAGTATAATAAGGTAGCTGAGTAATAATATCGCAAAGTAACAATAAAACAGCTCCTATAAGCATGGTAGCAGGAATAACCTCTCGATGTACAGATGTTCTAAAAATTCCTCTTGCAATGTGTGGAACCGCAATACCTACAAAAGCAATTGGCCCGGTAAAAGCAGTAACAGCACCAGCCAATAAGGTGATAGAAATTATAATTATTATGCGAGTCTTAATAATAGAAATACCCAAACCTTTAGCATAGTTTTCGCCCAAAAGAAGTCCATCCAAAGGTTTCTGAATACTAAAAGTCATCATAAAACCAACGAGAACAATAGGAAGCATCACTTGCATATAGCGCCAACTCACTGCCGACAAATCGCCAAAAGTCCAAGTAACGTAAAGTTTCAGCGAATCGGGGTCGCTTACGCTTTGTAACAAACTAACAACAGCACCTGATATTTGCCCAAACATCAGCCCAATCAACAAAAGAGAGACCGCACTTTTTACTCTAAATGATGTCAACAAAACCAACATCAAAACTACCGATGCTCCTATTATAGCTGCTATAACCAATCCCCATCCGCTCTGCAAGAGAGCAATAGGAACAATAGTGCTCGCCAAAATGTAAACTGCAACGCCAAGTCCAGCTCCGGAGCTCACTCCTAATACATAAGGTCCTGCCAATGGATTACGAAAGAGCGTCTGCATCAACAGACCCGAAAGCGAAATGGCTGCTCCTGTAACAACAGCTGTTATTGCTTTAGGTAAACGAAAATTGTACAAAATTTCGTAATAAATAGACTTATGCGCTTCAAAAATTTCTTGAAATGGAATATAGACACTTCCCAACACCAAATCGGCAAGAAAAAACAAGAAACAAAGCACAAAAAGTATTACAAAAATCAGCGACTTTTTCATTTCAGAAAAAATATTCTTCTACAATTCACTCTCTTTCAAACGTTCAGTATTTTCAGCAACAATAAGTTGATCTATAACACCTTGAATTTCTCCAGACATAAACGAAGAAAGATTGTAAATAGTGTAATTTATTCGATGGTCAGTAATTCGTCCTTGTGGATAATTGTAGGTACGAATTTTTGCACTTCTATCACCTGTGCTTACCATGGTTTTTCGACGAGAAGCAATATCGTCAATATATTTTTGATGTTCTCTATC
>JAGCIZ010000144.1 GCA_017648235.1 Paludibacteraceae bacterium | reverse complement strand
GGTTCTCCAACTGCTCTATACGGTTAAGCAACTCTTCATTATCATCAGGATTCTCGCACGAAGAAAACCCAAAAACAAGTGCCACACAAAGCACTGCTGCAAAAATTAAATTCTTTCTGTTCATAATATCTGTTTTTTAGTTATTGTATTTGCGTCAAAAAAAAATGCTATCATCCTCATCTCTCCACTCAAAAAATATTTTGATTTAGTAAACCTTAACTTTTGCCGCTGCTGCTTTACATTTTTCACGCAAAGCATCCAAATCGCTACCAAGTGGAGCATACGAAACCACAACGCCCATACGACGATTTTTTCTGATAGATGGTTTTCCAAAAATTCTTAAATAAGTGTTAGTTTCTCGGCATACTTCCTCTTCGCCACTGTAACGAGGAGCCTCACTGCTTACGATTTCTGAAAGTATCACTGCACTTGCGCCTATTCGCTCTTGGGTAATTTCCGGAATTGGCAATCCAAGTACAGCACGGCAATGCAGTTCAAATTCATTCAAATTTTGAGTTCCGGCAAGAGTTACCATGCCCGTATCATGAGGTCGTGGAGAGAGTTCCGAAAAATAAACACCATTCTCATTGCTCAAGAAAAACTCAACTCCCCAAATGCCTGCACCTGTAAGAGCCTCTGTGACTTTTGCAGCCATCTTTTGAGCTTCGAGCAAATGCTCCGGCTTCACAAGAGCAGGCTGAAAACTTTCTCTATAATCGCCACTTATCTGCACATGCCCAATGGGAGGACAAAAAAGCGTAGGACCATTTTTCTGCGTTACGGTAAGAAGCGTAATTTCACTATCAAACTTTATAAACTCTTCAATAATCAGTTCCTTAATGTCGCCACGACTTCCTTCGCAACCATAAATCCAAGCTTGTTCCAAATCATCAGCAGATTTCACCACGGATTGTCCTTTACCAGAAGAACTCATCAATGGCTTCACAACGCAAGGAAAACCTACCTTTTCTGCAGCAACTTTTAATTCTTCCAAAGATTTTGCATAGAAATATTTGGCAGTTTTTAGGCCCAACTCCTTGGCTGCAAGATCACGAATTGCCTGACGATTCATAGTGTAATTAACAGCCTTTGCACTAGGAACAACCTGAATGCCTTTCGCCTCAAAATTATATAACTTTTCCGTACGAATTGCTTCAATCTCGGGAACAATAATATCTGGTTGATGTTTTGCCACAGCTGCCTCAAGAGCATCTCCATCCAACATACTGAACACTTCAAATTCATCCGCCACTTGCATAGCAGGAGCGCCTGCGTACGAATCGCAAGCAACCACATATTGTCCTTTGCGTTTTGCAGAAATTACAAACTCTCTACCCAACTCTCCAGAACCTAACAATAAGATTTTTTTAGCCATATACTCTCTTATAAAAACAAACAGATAACAAAACAGGCAAAAAGGTTATAAATACGACCCTATTTTTTGTTGCCTTAGATAGCACAAAGGTAACAATTTATTCAAATTAAACCCCTCAACCACCTGGCAGGTTTTAATCTAAAAGTTGTTTTTTATCACTTTCGAATAAACGTTTTAAGTTTTTTTCATTCTAAGTGTTAGATTATGGAGAAAAAGAAATAGTTGATGATATTAAGGAAGATTAAGTTTTTACTGATATATATTCGGAAATAAATTTCTAATTTTGCCAAAGAAAATTATCGTAATATTTAAATAATAAAAAGGAGAAAAAACATGTTAAAAAAAAGTTTATTAGTAGCTATTATTCTTGGAGTTGCATCTTTTGTTGTTAACGCACAAGAGGTAAAAATTGGTTACATCAACACCCAAGAGATAATGATGATGATGCCAGAAATTTCTGATCTTGAAAAACAATTGGCTGATTACAATGCTCAAAACGCAAAATATCTTCAAGATATGGATGCTGAAATTCGTACAAAATATGACAAGTACGAAAAAGAAAAAGCAACAATGATCGAAAGCGTTCAAAAAATACAAGAAGAAGAATTGATGGAATTGCAACGTCGTTTGCAAAATGCATATCAAACTTTGCAAGCAGAAGCAGAAAAGAAACAACAAGAGTTGCTAAAACCAATTCAAGACAAATTGTTGAATGCAATAGAAACAGTTGGAAAGAAAAACAATTTCTTGTACATCATGGAAGTTCAGGCCGGAATTCTTTACAAATCAGACAAAGCCATCAACGTTGGCCCAATAGTAAAAAAAGAATTAGGAATGGAATAACATAATTCACAAACAAAAAAAAGGCTACACAAGTGTGGCCTTTTATTTATTGTAGATAGTATCCCCCCGAAAAAACATGTTGAAACAATTGATTCTACTTTGTACTTTTTTGTCACTATCAGTGAGTTTGTTTGCTCAAACCGATTCGACAAGAATTGTGACAAGCACTATTAAAATCGGTTTTGTAAACCGCGATTCGTTGGTTTCTACGCACCCAAAAGTTGCCCAAATAGAAAATTCTTTGAAAGCCTTACAAGAAGATTTTAATAAAGAAGTAAAAAGAATGAGCGCTGAGTACAACAAAAAAGTAAGAGATTATTTAGAAAAAAACTCTACTTTTTCCAAACCGATAAAACTTGCTCGCCAAGCAGAAATAACGGAAGCCGAAAAAAGAATTGCTTTCTACAAACAACGTTTTGAAGAAGAATTTGCAAAGGAAAAAGACTCATTGATGATGCCCATCTATCAAGAAGTGGATTCGCTCATTAAGAACGTTTCCGAAGAACTAAAACTAACTATTGTTGTCAACAAAGAAGATTTGTTGTTTTTTTCAACTGATTGCATCAATCTTCAACCCATACTAAAACAAAAATTAGAGCACAATGCAACTCTCAAATAAACCTGCACCAATAGGAATTTTTGATTCTGGTTATGGCGGCTTAACCATTTTTGAACAAATAAAAAAACACCTGCCTCAGTACGATTACATCTACTTGGGCGACAATGCAAGAGCACCTTACGGCACTCGCTCGTTCGATGTAGTGTACACCTACACGTTACAAAGTGTAAAGAAACTGTTCGAAATGGGATGTCATCTTGTCATTTTGGCTTGCAACACTGCATCGGCAAAGGCTTTACGTTCAATTCAACAAAACGATTTAAACAAAATTGATCCAAGCAGGAGAGTTCTTGGTATCATCCGTCCAACGGCTGAAGTTGTAGGAAAACTTACTCAAAGCAAGCATGTTGGACTTTTGGGTACAATTGGAACTATTCAGTC
>JAGCIZ010000143.1 GCA_017648235.1 Paludibacteraceae bacterium | reverse complement strand
CGACCCTCAGCTTGGAAGGCTAATGCTCTATCAACTGAGCTACTTCCGCAATTTTAGTGGGCAAAGATGGATTCGAACCACCGAAGGCGTAAGCCAGCAGATTTACAGTCTGCCCCATTTGGCCACTCTGGTATTTGCCCAACGTTTCCTATTTCAGGAGAGCCTCTTGTCGGATTCGAACCAACGACCCCGAGATTACAAATCACGTGCTCTGGCCAACTGAGCTAAAGAGGCATTTTCTAAAATTTGCAGCCTTGCACATAGGCTCGGTGCGAAAACGGCTGCAAATTTAGAGGTTTATTTTGAATTACACAAACTTTTGGCAACTTTTTTACTTGCCACGCTGTTTTTCTTTATATTTCAGCAGTTGTTTCTCGAGTGCTTCCACTCCTTCGTCTATAGATTCTTCAAATGTGTCGCAAATTTTCTCCCCATACAAATCCCCATTTGGAACAAACACGCGGATACCCGCCTCTTTGTTTTTGGAGGTTTCAGGTTTCACGACTTTCAATGACACCTCTACCTTTCTTATTTCATCGCAATACTTTTCGAGTTTGCCAACTTTCTTTTGAACAAACGCTTGCAACTTTTCAGCTGCATCGAAATGGATAGATTGAATTCTAATGTCCATACGTACCTCCTTTTGGTTATGCTCTTGGATGAGCGAGTTTATAAACTTCTTTCAGTTCCTCAAATGTGGTATGGGTGTAAATTTGCGTTGCCGCCAAACTTGCATGGCCCAATAGTTCTTTCACAACGTTTAACTCAGCACGATTGTTGAGCATCGATGTCGCAAACGAATGCCGCAAAACATGAGGGCTGCGCTTCTTCAAACTAACCACTTTTGAGAGACTTCTTCTTACCAAATTTCCGACCACCGTCTTACTTATCCGATTACCTCTCTCACTTACAAAAAGTGCATCAGTCAACCTCGAAACAGACGAGTCTCTCATTTCTATGTATCCAAGCAACGATTGTCGCAGCTCTTTTCCGAACGGCACATAGCGTTGCTTGTTTCTCTTTCCTGTCACTTTTATTCTATCCGAAGAAAAGTCCACATCCTGATCCTTTAGGCCTACGAGTTCCGACAAGCGGATACCAGTCATATAAAAGACCTCGATTATCACTTTGTTCCGGCAAGCCACAAAGCCCTCGCCGAAATCCGTTTCATCCAACAAGCGATCCATTTCTGCCTCTCTTACGAAGGAAGGAAGTGGTTTTGCATTCTTAGGTCCCAAAACTCTAGTCACGGGATTCACCCTCACCTCGCCCTTCCGCATCAAGAACTTATAAAAAGATCGCAGCGAACTTAACTTTCTATTCACCGAAGTGGATGCATATCCATCGTCCATCAAACAGACAATCCAACGGCGAATCACATCGGCATCGACTACTTTCCACTCCAACAATTCGTCTTCACTACGGAAAAATTCCTGAAACTGACTCAAATCCGTTTCATACTCAGTTACCGTACGTTCGGAGTAGGCTCGTTCTTGCCTCAGATAATCTTTGAAAGATTCTATCAACATAGCGTCGCTTCAACTATTCAGCGACGAAAATACGCAAAAGAATTCAATAATCCAAATAATTGCTG
>JAGCIZ010000142.1 GCA_017648235.1 Paludibacteraceae bacterium | reverse complement strand
TACCGTTGGAGTAGTTTCTGTTCCGTTTGCTTGGGAAGGAAAAAAGAAATTCAAATTGGCATACGAGGGGGTAATTGAACTGAGCAAAAACGTAGACGCATTGTTGGTCATTCAAAACTCCAAACTAAAAGACGCTTATCCAGACCTTACGTTCAAAAACGCTTTAGACAAAGTAAATGAAGTACTTTGCCAAGCAGTAAAAGGAATTGCTGAAATTATTACTGTTACCGGACATATCAATTTGGATTTTGCCGACGTAGACTCAACAATGCGAAATGGAGGTTTCGTACTGATGAACATTGGAGAAGGCGAAGGAGAAAATCGAGTTGACAAAGCATTGAAAAATGCATTAAACTCTCCATTGGTACAAGACACTGGTTACCAAAAGGCTAAAAGAATGTTGTTCAACCTATATTGTCCTGATGATTTTCCACAAGAAGAAATCGAAACCTTTGTCTCTTTCATGGAACAAATGGATGAAGATATTGAACTGATTTGGGGAGTAACTTTTGACAACGAATTAGAAAATAAAGTAAAAATAACTCTCATAGTGACAGGTTTCACTAGCGATGTAATTCCTGAGTTCAAAGAATTGAATGACATCAATAAAGATACTTCCGAGAATGAAATAAAAAAAGAATCTGTGGTTGACGATATTTTAACAAAAATTCGCAAACCAACAACTACTCTCAGAGTAGAAGATTTGGACAATTTAGATCTTCTAGAAGAACTAGAAAACGAACCTGCTATCAAACGAATAAAACTATAATTAATACAAAAGAAATAGAATGTTTCCGGAAGAGATAAAAAGTCCTATTGCAAAAGAATTTTGTACGTTTGAAGATTCGTACAAAGATCTTTTGCAATCAGAAAATCCATTATTGCGCTCTATATTTGAACAAGTAATTCAGCAGAAAGGTAAGCAACTACGACCAGTTTTTTTGTTACTTATTGCAAAACTTTGTGGAGAGATAAACACAAAAACAATTTCTTCGGCTGCTATTGTTGAGATTCTTCATATGGCTAGCCTCATTCACGACGACGTTATCGACAACACTCTCCTTCGCAGAGGGAAAAAAAGTGTTAATGCAGAATTCAGCAATCAAATAGCAGTATTAGCGGGCGATTATCTACTTGCAAAAGTGATGAATCTCTGCTTTGAGAAATTAGAAAATGACGAGCTAATCAATAAATGCTTGGCAAATCTAACTAGCGAACTTTCCGATGGTGAGTTGCTTCAGCTCTACTATTCTAACAAAACAGAGTGGTGTCAGGAAAATTATTTCCAAATAATCAAAAAGAAAACTGCAGCGCTATTCTCCACTTGTGCAAAAATTGCTGCCATTACCGCAAATGCTCCGGAAGAAACTATTCAAAAACTTGTTTTATTTGGAGAATACCTTGGAATTATTTTCCAAATAAAGGATGATATTTTCGACTACTCTCCAACAATAAACACAGGAAAACCCGCTTTCAACGATATCAGAGAAGGAAAAATTACTATTCCGCTTATTTATAGTTTGGAAAAAGCTACCGATTCAGAGATTGAGTTTGTAAAAAACATTATTCAAGAAAAAAACTTCCAAGTAGAGAATCTTCAAACGTTGCGTTCTATTGTTCAGCAATACAAAGGAATAGAACTTGCAACAGAAAAAATGGAAGAATATAAGAAAAAAGCATTAGACATTCTATATTCTTTTCCTGATTCACAAGTACGTCAGTCACTTGTGCTCATCACTAACTATGTTTCGGAACGAAAAAAATAATTTATTATGAATATAGCTGCATTGGTTTCAGGAGGCGTGGATAGTTCGGTAACTGTTCATCTACTAAAAGAACAAGGTTTTGACCCAACGCTCTTTTATATCAAAATTGGTATGGGAGACGAGCACGGCTACATCGATTGCCCCGCAGAAGACGATATGGCTATAGTGCGAATTCTAGGAAAAAAATATGGCTGCCGGGTAGAAGAAGTTTCCTTACACCAAGAATATTGGGATCATGTGGTAGCTTACACCATAGAACAAATTCGCAAAGGATTGACACCTAATCCTGATATGATGTGCAATCGTATGATAAAGTTCGGTTATTTTGAAGAAAAGTGGGGACACGAATTTGACCAGATTTCAACAGGACATTACGCTACAATCATAGAAGAAAAGGGCAAAAAATATCTTGGAACAACCATTGATCCTGTAAAAGATCAAACCGATTTTTTAGCACAAATTACCTACAAACAACTTTCAAAAATACTTTTCCCCATCGGAAATATGATGAAAAGTGATGTAAGGAAAATTGCTATTGAGAATAATCTTCCAAGTGCTTTTCGCAAAGATAGTCAAGGAATCTGCTTCCTAGGAAAAATCAATTATAACGACTTTATCCGCAGAAATTTGGGAGAAAAGGAAGGTAATATTGTAGAACTAGAAACAGGTAAAATTCTTGGCAAACACAAAGGTTTCTGGTTTCACACCATAGGGCAACGCAAAGGACTTGGTTTGAGCGGTGGTCCATGGTACGTGATAAAAAAAGATGTGGAAGAAAACATCATATACGTTTCATGCGGATTCGATACTGAAAAACAATACGAAAATCGCGTTCGTTTGAGAAACATGCACTTTATTACCGAAGATCCTTGGGGAGAATTCTCCGATGAAAAACCCATTGCCTTCAAAATCAGACATACACCAGACTTCACGCAAGGCACAATTCGCCGCTTTGGTGATATTTACGAAATTACGGCAGACGACAAACAACAAGGTGTTGCGCCCGGCCAGTTTGGCGTAATTTACGACACTGAACACAAAAAATGTTTGGGTTCGGGCGTTATTTTCTAAAAAAGTAACTAACAATAAATAAAATCTTTACAAAAATTAATTCAATCATTTATGTCACTATTTAGAGTTCTACTAGCAATAATCTTCCCACCTTTATCTGTCATAGACTACGGTTGTGGGTCTATATTAATTGTATTCTTGTTAACATTATGCGGTTGGGTTCCTGGCATCATAGCTGCTTTGGTAATATTAAATAAAAATTAATCAATTGATAAAAAGTCTTAACGCCATTGCT
>JAGCIZ010000141.1 GCA_017648235.1 Paludibacteraceae bacterium | reverse complement strand
TTTAGATCAGGATCAAACAAACTAAAATTGTCTTTTACAAGTTTGTCAAAACCATTGAAAACGGAGAGCACACATACTAAAGCCATACTTCCAACAGCTACTCCACACATTGAAATGTAGGAGATGATGTTGATAACACTTTGCTTCTTTCGAGAAAATAAGTAGCGGAAAGCAATGAAAAAAACAAAAAAATATTTTATCCGTTTTGGATTCATTATTTTTTTAGAAGTTGGTCGATTTTTGCAAGCTCTTCCATTGTGCCATCGATAAAGAATTGTAATTCTGGTACGATGCGTAATTTTACTTTTTGGCCTAATTCAAAACGAATGGATTTTTGTTTTTCACTTACAAACTGAAGTACCATTTCCGATTTTTCTGTTGGAAAAACGCTTAAAAATATCTTTGCAATGGCCAAATCTGGCGATATGCGTACTTCGGTTACAGTAATAAGTGTTCCTTGCATTTCTTTAGCAAAAGGAAGAAAAATGTTGCCAAGCTCTTTTTGCAACATTCGTGCTATTTTTTGTTGACGAGTAGATTCCATCTATATATATTTTTTTACAATCGCAAAGGTCTAAAAAATCACAATAAAAAACAAAGAGTCGCTAAAAACATTTGCAACTCTCTGTTTTGTAGCGGGATCGAGAATTGAACTCGAGACCTCCGGGTTATGAATCCGACGCTCTAACCAACTGAGCTATCCCGCCATCATTTTTTCGGACTGCAAAATTAGTGTTCTTTTTTGAAAACTACAATTTTTTTTGTTGTAAAAGATAAAAAAAATAACAAAAAGCTTTTCGTTGACGTATTAATCATTAACTAATCAGTTTTTTGTATTTTTGTAGGAAAGAAAATATTTATGTCAAAACTTTTTACTCCATATCAGTTAGGGCCTATAACGTTGCGAAATCGATTTATTCGTTCGGCTGCATTTGAAAATATGGCACGCAACAATATGCCTACCAAACAGTTGCAAGACTACCATGTGAGTGTGGCTCGTGGTGGTGTAGGAATGACTACGGTTGCTTATTGTGCAGTTGATTTGAGTGGCGTTTCTTTTGATGGGCAACTCTATGTAAACCCCAAGAGTCTTAACGGCCTTAAACAACTAACCGATGCCATTCATGCCGAAGGTGCTAAAGCAAGTATTCAACTAGGGCATTGTGGAAATATGACTCACTTTTATACTTGCCACTGTATGCCTGTGAGTGCATCGAATGGGTTTAATTTGTATTCTCCTACGATTCATCGTCGGTTGAAAGTTGCGGAAATAAAAAAACTTGTTAAAAAATTTGGTGAAGCGGTTGATTTTTCTCGTGAAGCTGGTTTCGATTGCGTTGAAATTCATGCAGGACATGCTTACCTTATTTCACAATTCATCAGTCCCCGTACCAATCATCGTCGCGATGAGTATGGCGGTTCGTTTGAGAATCGTGTGCGGTTTATGAACGAGGTACTCGAAGAAGTGATGCTACATGCCAAAGAAGATATGGCTGTGGTTGTAAAAACCAATATGTGGGACGATTGTTGGCGAGGAAGTGATATCGAAGAAGGTATAAAAATAGCCAAAGAAATAGCCAAGCATAAAGTTCATGGTATTGTGCTTTCGGGTGGTATGGTTAGCCGTTCGCCTATGACAATTTTAGGAGGTGCTATGCCTCATAAGACTTTGGCTCATTATATGTCAATGAAATCGTTTTGGTGGCTAAAAGCTGCACTTAACATACCTGGAGTTGCTCCTGTGATGATGCCAACGCAGCCGTTCAAAGAACTCTATTTTATGGAAAAAGCAAAGCGTTTCCAACAAGAGATTATAGACGTTCCGTTGATTTATGTGGGCGGTGTGCAGTCGGGTGCCAATTGTCAGCAGATTATGGACGAGGGGTTTGATCTATTTCAAATAGCACATGTGCTTATCAAAGACCCCGATTTTGTGAAACACGTTCAGGAAAATCCTACTTACCATGCAGGCTGTGGTCGCTCAAACTATTGTGTAGGACGTATGTACACGCTTGATATGAAATGCCACGAGTGTGTAGAACGCGATGGTGAGTGCATTCCAAAACGTCTAAAAAAAGAAATTGCTCAACTTGAAGCAAAAGCGAAAAAGAGTTTAGAGAGTAAATAAATGTAGTTTTT
>JAGCIZ010000140.1 GCA_017648235.1 Paludibacteraceae bacterium | reverse complement strand
CTTCGTAAGTACACAATGTTGGAAAACTGCGCTAGTTAGTTTTGAGCCAGAAGCAGGTCAGCCAGCTTGGAACGGAACTGACGGATTAGGAAGTGGAGAATGTCTTGATTACCCTACTGCTCCTATCTTCTTAGCAGGAAGTCCGTTGCTTACAGGTTCTAACGTTATCACTACAGTTCCTGAATGGGAAATTGAAGGAGCGGAATTGTCAGGAGAAACTCACACTGCAACCAATGGTAGCATCAAGGCTGTGTATACTACTGAAGGAACATTCAAAGCTCGTTTGACACTCAAAAATGGTTGGGGAACTTCTGAGACATTGGAAAAAACCATCATTGTTATCGACGAAGAAGCTTATGTAGGTCTTGAATCGGTAACAGAAGAAGGTATTGAAAATATGTACGCATATCCTAACCCATTCGTCAACGAAGTATTCGTGATGTTTGCTAAAGAAGGCAACTATAACGTGGAAATCTTCAATTTGAATGGCGAAAAGATTTATGCAGAAACCTTCGGAGCCACAAATGGCGAAATCAAACAATTCGGTGTGAACGGAACTGCAGGTCTTTACCTCATCCGCATCAGCAACGAAGCAGGAAACATTGTAAGAACAATGAAAGTGGAAAAGAAATAATTTCCACTCAAACTAAATAAGGAAAAAGCCCAACTTTTTAGGTTGGGCTTTTCTTTTTTTATTTAAATTTAACCAAGCTGTTGCACAAGATTAGCAATATGACAAGCAACTATTCCTGCCGTTTCGGTTCGCAAACGACTTTCTCCCAACGACACAGGAACAAAACCTAAGGATATTGCATTTTCCACCTCGCTCGGACTGAAATCTCCTTCAGGTCCTATAAGTATCAATATTGATTTTTGCTTTGGACAAATTTTTAAAAAATCATTTTTTTCTTGCTTATAACAATGTGCAATGAAGCTATACTCTTCTTTTCGGTTTTTAACAACGTCATTAATAGAACAAAGTTCATTCAAAATCGGTACAGTTGCTTTAAGAGATTGCTTTGCAGCCGAAATCAAAATTTTTTCCAAACGCTCCTTTTTTATAATTTTTCTCTCCGAAAATTGACAAAGAATAGGAGTAATCTCATCAATACCGATTTCTGTACACTTCTCCAAAAACCACTCAAATCGTTCAATATTCTTAGTTGGAGCAATAGCTACATGAATACGATAGTCCTTTGGCAAAGCTACATTTTTTTCCAAGATTTCCACTTCAGTGTGCTTAGGATGTGGATTCAAAATTTTCAGTTTAAAAAATGTTCCTTTCCCATCAAAAGCAAAAACTTCGTCTCCTGAAGTCAAACGTAGCACTTTTGCACAATGAAGTGATTCTTCTTCACTCAGAGTCAAAGTCTCTTCTAAATCTGGAGCATAAAAAAGTTTCATTTCTGGTTATCTACTTTTTATTTAAAAAACTATTTATCAAATTATTAAGTTCTACAGAAATTTTCCATTTATACACAACCCAAGTTCCCAACAACAATAGAAAACCTAAACGAACAATAGATTCTACAAGCATTAAAACTATAGATTGAGTAAATAAAGATTCAAAGAAATATTTCCAACATGTATCCAACAAAAACAAAACTATCACCACAGACATTACTTTAAGTTGCGACAGTGAGAAAGGATTAACCTTTACTTTTGGAAGAATCAAACTCAATGCAACCACATAATAAACCAAATAAGCTCCTAGTGATGCTAAAGCTGCTCCATTCATACCATAATATGGAATAAGCCAAATGTTAAGTAAAATTGCAACGAAAGTTAGCAAAAAGGTAAACAACAACGAAAAAACATAATATCTCGAATAGTTGAGAGCAACTGTTGTGATGAAAAAAGATGAATTAATCAACTTTGCAAAACTTAGTAATAAAACCACCCAACGTCCAGCAACATATTGGTCACCATTAGGCAAAAGCAAAAAAATCAAATCAATATTTATCCATATAGCAAAAAAGATAAATGTTCCTACCAAGAACTGATGCAACGAAACTTTTTTAACCAACTGATCGGCTGCAATAAAATTTTTATCCTTTATCGTTTGAGCAAGTTGTGGTTGCACTATTGCCCCAAGCGAACGATACGGAATCTCTATCATTGCAGCAATATACATAGCAATGGTAAAAATCCCTGTAAACTGCAAACCCATTTTTGCACTGATGAAAAATGTATTCAAACTTGGAGTTATTGCACTACTCAATGCCGTTGCAATCAGAAAAAGTGTATAGAATAAGTAATTCTTAATTAAAGGTTTAGTAAGATATTGCAAATTTGGTTTCAGTGATATTTTTTTTAACGAAAACAAGTAATACACATTGCAAAGTGTAGCTAAAACATAAACAATGCACAAACTCCACACCAAAGCCGAAAGAGAAAATACATCAAAAGCATACAATAAATAAGCTACCAACGTAAAAATCCGCACCAATACCTCGCGCACAAAACGAGGTACAACTATACGCATCAAAACATTAGCATTTACCTCAAAAATTTGCTGATATAGCATAAAAAATGCTATTGGAAAAACTGCATGATAATAGGTTACAAACAACGGAGATTTTTCTTCAAAAAAGCCAATGATGGATTCCCTAAAAATCCAAAACAAAGAAGCGCAAAATAAAAAACCTACGAGCGGAACTATTAGCGTCCAAAAGAAAAAACCATTATCGTCATTCTTATTTTTGAAATAAGGATAAAAACGAACAATCGACGAAGATGTTCCTAATTGAGCAATGCTCATGAAAAGAATAGAAGCATCAATAAGTACGCGTACCAGACCTATTTCCTCGGTTGAAAGAAAACGTGTAAGCACAAAAAAAGTGGTAACAAATCCAATTAGCGTTCCAGCGTAATTGACAATTGTACCTTTAATACTTTGACGGATAATGATACCCATAAGTGCGCATTAAAAAATGATATACTCAGTAGGATTTAAAGGTTTTCCTTTTTGCCAAAGTTCAAAATGAATATAAGGTTTTGTGCTTTTCTCTGCAGGTGCATTTACAATTGCAATCACTTCTCCCGTTTTAACCTCATCTCCAAGTTTTTTGAGCAGTTCTGAATTATATTTATAGATAGAAATAAATTCATTTTCGTGTAAAACACCTATCACATACTCTGCATTAACCGTATATTCTGTAAATATTACAACTCCTTCATAGATAGAAACAACGTTTTCTCCATTATAATACTCAATGTCGCAGCCAATATGGTTCTTCGACAAATCAAATTCCTTAATGACTTTTCCACGTATTGGCTTCAAAAAGAACGGATTTACACTCTGACGACGAGTTTCGATAGAAGAAAGATTAAATCGCTCTGTTTCTTCATACGCTTCACAAAATTCTTGTTCTCTTTTAGATTTAACAGCCGAATCCAAATCGACATTATTTACCACATTTTGCACTGTAAACACTGAATCCATAGAAACATTTCCCGAAAGAATTGTTCTCAAAATATCCAACTGTTTGCGCTGCATTGTTACGATATTTGCCAAAGAATCCAAGCGAATCGTTTCTTGCACTAGTTCCGAACGAACAACCATATCTGAATATCCTGGCGAAAATCGCTTAAAAGGAGTATAATTGTAGAGCAAAGAAAACAAAACAAACAATAGAACAAAAACTGACACCAAAATGATATAGAAACCTCCTTTTGAAATTCTAAAAAAGAAAGCCTCTTCAAGTGTAAATTCATTTAAAATAGACACCCGATATTTACGAAATCGCTTGGAAATGGATTTTTTGAGTATTTTCTTCATTTTGTTCTACATCATTTTTTAATGCGTGGTCAACACCCCATTTTCACAATAAATTATTTTTGCAGGGAAAGACTGCGTTAAAGCAATATTGTGCGTTGCCATTATCACACTCGTTCCCGAACGACTAATTTCATGAAACAACTCAGTAAGTTCATTTGCCGTCTCCGGATCAAGATTTCCAGTTGGTTCATCAGCAATAATAAGTTCTGGCGAATTCAGCAAAGCACGTGCTACAACAATACGTTGCTGTTCTCCTCCCGAAAGTTGATGTGGCATTTTATAACCTTTTTTTTCCATACCCACCGTTTGAAGTACAAAAGCTACTTGCTCCTCTATTTTTCTCTTATCTTTCCAACCAGTAGCTTTCAGCACAAACTTTAGATTTTCATCAACCGTTCTATCCATAAGTAATTGAAAATCTTGAAAAATAATTCCCATTTTTCTACGAAGAAAAGGAATCTGCTTACGCTTTAATTTTTTCAAATCGTATTCAAAAATTTGTGCATTTCCATTCTTAATAGGGATTTCGGCATAAAGCGATTTTAGCAACGAACTTTTTCCGCTACCCACTTTTCCTAACAAGTAAACAAATTCGCCTTTCTTTAGTTCAAAGTCAACATCCTTTAGCACTATTACCTCTTGCTGAAAAACATCAACGTGTTCGTATTTTATAAGCAATTTATCTTCCATCTCAAACAAAAACTACTTTTTCACAATTTTCATTTTCAAAACCAGCACATCTTCTTTGGGGCGATCAGCAGAATTTGTTTCCACCTTTGCAATTTCATCAAGCACATTAAATCCATCAACTAATTCGCCAAACACGGTATATTGTGCATCAAGATGAGGTGTTCCTCCAAATGTTTTATAGTAACGTCGCTGTTCATCCGAATACTTGAAAGGATTTTTCTCTGCGACCATTTTCTGAGCTTTCAAATAAGTTTCGCGTCGGAGAACTTCCGCCTCTTCCATTCTACCATCTTGCTTAAGAACCTTCAAAGAATCCTCACTTTCCTGCATCACAGCATTAAAAACTTGTTGCTGAAGCACTTGATCCACATTTTGCTCAAACATATCCAACTCACTATCTGTAAGGCATTTGCCTTGAACGATATAAAATTGGCATCCTGAAGACTTTTTTTCTGGATTCACAAAATCTCCCTTACGAGCAGCAGCCAATGCACCACGCTTATGATATAGAAACGGAAATTTTATTTCGGCGTCCAAAGTATAATCAGTTCCTCCAGCACCTAAATGCTTATCAGGAGCAGCATTACGCGATTCAGGATCTCCGCACTGAACCATAAAGTCTTTTATCACACGATGAAAAAGCAGTCCTTCATAAAAATTCTCCTTCACCAACTTTACAAAGTTATCTCGATGCATAGGTGTTTCGTTATACAAACGCACTTTCATGGTTCCATAATTTGTTTCTATTTTCACAAAAATAGATTTTTCTTTTTCTTCCTTTGCCGAAACTGGAATTGCCATCATCAACATCAAAATTATTATTCCAAAATTCTTCTTCATTACTTTTCTTTCAAAAAAATAACTTCAGGGCAAAGATAAAAAAAAGTGCGTGTTAAGAACGAACAACACGCAGAAAAGTTACTCAAATCAAAACGTCAAAGAGACTATTTTTAGTTATATTTGCAATTAGTTTTTCAGGAAAAGTGATGATTAAAAAAATACTATGGATATATTTGTTTTTCAGTTGGATACTTCTTCCATTTCCTTTATGTGCAAATAGCGCAGCAGACACAAAAAAAAACATCAAAGAATGGGCAACGCAGTACCAAGAAAAGTACCCTGAAAAAGGCATCTTTGATTTACAAAAAATTGTAATAAGTAGTAAAAACAACACCATTGACATTCACCTCAACTGCACATTTTCATATCTTTTCTGGCGTGAAGAAAATATCAGTCAAATAAAACAAGAAGTAAAAAACATTTTACCTTCTTGCTACAACAACTTTAAACTGAATTTTTATGCCGATAAAAAAGAATTAGAAACATATATTCCAAACTATTTCTTACACCAAAACAATATAAACAAACAAAAACTTCCTACCCAAAAACGAACTTTTCAGCCTTTCGTAAAAAACAATTCCAAACCCTACTCGCTTACTAAAAGCCTTGAAGGACACAACATTGCTTTATGGGCAGGGCACGGATGTTATTACAACCAAAAGGAAGATAGATGGATGTGGCAAAGAGCAAAACTATTCACAACATTAGAAGACAAATTGACAACTTTTTTCACCCTTCACTATTTACTTCCCATGCTCGAAAATGCAGGTGCAAACGTTTTGCTACCCAAGGAAAGAGATACACAAACGCACGAAGTAATTGTAGATAAAGAAAACACGTTTGGT
>JAGCIZ010000139.1 GCA_017648235.1 Paludibacteraceae bacterium | reverse complement strand
CAAAGACTCAATGCAGAATCTATTTTGCCGTCGTAGATGTAATCTTTTACACGATTCATAAATGAACTATCTTCTTTTGAAGCTTTTTTTAGTACTACTAATCGTTCTATAAAAATATATATTGCGATGAGTAGCATAAGAGCAAGAGGAATCATCAAGCAACCTCCTTTTAGAGCCATGTCTAAAAGGCTAATTTGCTGTTCTTGAGCAACTAACTCTGTACTATTTTTCAAGCTGTCTGAAACTTCAGGCATTGCTTGTTGTAAAACGGATAATAGATTCATGTTTTTATTGTTTTAGTGCGTTTTTATATATCTCAATAGTTTTTTGCAATCCTAAATAGAGTGCGTCTGAAATCAGAGCATGACCGATAGAAACTTCATCTAAATAAGGAATGTTTTGTTTGAAAAATGCTAAATTTTCGGCATTCAAATCGTGTCCAGCATTAATCCCCAAACCTAATTTCTTTGCAACCTTTGCCGCTTCAACAAACGGAGCAATTGCTGCATTTTTGTCTTTTGAAAATTGTGCCGCATATGGCTCTGTATATAGTTCAATTCGGTCTGTTCCTGTGGTTGCAGCAGCTCGAATATTTTCAATATTTGTATCGACAAAAATTGATACACGAATGCCAACGGATTGGAATTCAAGAACTAAATCCTTTAAAAACTCTTGGTTTGCTATGCAGTCCCAACCTGCGTTTGAAGTTATGGCATCGGGTGCATCAGGAACAAGGGTAACTTGCGTAGGGCGAACTTTCTTGACTAGTTCAATGAATTTTTGGCAAGGATAACCTTCAATGTTGAATTCTGTGCTTACAACAGATTTTAAGTCATACACATCTGCGTAGCGAATATGTCTTTCGTCGGGGCGAGGATGAACTGTAATTCCTTCTGCTCCAAATTCTTGACAACGAATTGCAGCTTGAACCACATTGGGAAGACTTCCTCCTCTTGCGTTTCTTAAAGTTGCTATTTTATTTATATTTACACTCAGTTTTGTCATATAAAAACAAGTTTTTATAACTGCAAAAATAGCATATTTTTTCAAATATGCTATTTTCTTTAATTTGAAAAACGAGTCCTCGTTTTGTGAAATTTATTTTTTACAAAATGGTCTTTGTTTTTCTTTTTTAGCTTTTAGGATGCTCATTTTTTCTGTACCAATGATTTCTTCCAATTTTTTCTCAGTTTCTGCTTCTGCATCTTTCATTTCTTGGCATAAATCCGCCTTTTTTTGTTCCTCTTTGGTGAGCAAACTGATTACTTTTTCTTTCTCCTTTTTTGAAAGATTTAGCTCATTTGCGATAAAGTCTGCTCGCATCATAGCTTTTGTTTCAGGAGAAAAAAACATTGGCTTTTCGCACATTGGTTTGCCACTACATTCTGGACGTTTTGGGCATTGAGCTTGTAGACTCATCATTGCTCCTAAAAGAAGAGCAAACGTAATTACAGATACTTTTTTCATTTTTTTTTAGTTTTTAATGGTTAATAAAAAATTTAACTTACACTTCATTTGATGAGAATTTAGACAAAAGGTTTAAAACAATGTCATTTGTCCAGATTCATCTCCAAAAGTTGTTTCGTTTGTATCTGTATTTTCGGTCTCTAAAATTTCTTGTTCTCCTTTTTGTGGAAGTTCCTCGGGAACTTTTATTGGTTCTATTTCGTTGATTGACTTTATTTCAAAAGTAGTGATTCTTTTACCTTTTGCTTTTACGCTCTTTATTCCAATAAAGTCTTCCACATCAATAATCATATTTTCTCTGAATGATTGATTTCCTCCAAATTCAACTTCAAAACGGGGGAATGCAGTGTCGGAAAGCAATAGTATTTTTGATTGTGAATTTGTTCCCAAAATTGAAATAGGTTTTGGAGTAGGTTCTAATTGGAAACGTTTGATGTAAGGAAGATTTTGTTGGTCTGCATCAATCAACGCTAGCGACCAAACTTTTTGAGCATCAAATTTTTCTATTATCAAAAGGTTTTCATTGAAATGGTTGTTGAGATCGTAGTTTGTTGTGAAATACTCACCATTTCGGTTGATTACCAAAATAGAATCTCCAGCAAAGAATTCTCCAAGTAAAAAGCCTCTTCCGTCATGATTCAATCGTGATATGTCTGGATCGAACCATACATTAATTCCGCCTAAAGTAGAATTTCCTTTTTCTTTGAGTACAATTTTTTGAATATCAAATTTTGTTAATAGATTACCTCTTGACTGACGTCCTTTAATAGCTAATTCGCTAAAATCTTTCTCAAAAACTAAATTTTTGATTCGTCGAGTAGTTGGTTTTAGTGTAACTTTTACGATTTCAGCCTCGCCGTTCGGATTTGCACTGAAATAAACAACCTTAGAACCATCGATGCCTGTTGTCAGGTCATATTCTTTATCGCGTGAAACTCCTGAAACGGCAAAACGTTTCATGTAATAAATACTTGTTTTTCCTTCTCGATAAATGGCGTTGTAGATGGTGCGTTTGTCATTTTTCTTAAACACAGCCAAATGCAAAATATTTTTGCCAACAAATATTTTTTCTGATACTTTTACAATTTTGTACTTTCCGTTTTTGAAGAAGATAATGATGTCGTCGATATCGGAGCAATTGCATACAAATTCATCTTTTTTTAGACCTGTTCCAATAAATCCTTCTTCTCTATTGACAAATAATTTTTCGTTGGCTTCAACTACTTTGGTTGTTTCTATTGTTTCAAAATTTTTAATCTCAGTCAAACGTGGATGATTTTTTCCAAATTTAGTTTTGATTTTTTTATACCAATCAATGGCATAATCAATAATATGTTCCAACTTGTCTTTTATATCAACAATGCTAGCTTCTATATTAGCAATTTCTTCGTTAGCTTTTTTGATGTCAAATTTTGAGATTTTGCGAACTGGTTTTTCGCAAAGTTTTAGCACATCATCGCGAGTGATTTCTTTGCGGAAAAGACTTCTGTATGGGTCAAACTTGTGCTCAATGTCGGAAACTTGTTCGTCCCACGACTCAAAATCTTCTTCCAGTACCTTATAGATTCGTTTTTCAAAAAATACTTTTTCTAGCGAAGTCCAATGCCAATGGTCTTCCAGTTCTGAAAGCTGAATTTTAAGTTCTTGAGTGAGGAGTTCTACCGTTTGATCTGTGTTTCTACGAAGAACTTCGCTTACTGTTATAAAACAAGGTTTGTTGTTGTCTACAACGCAGCAAACTGGCGAATAGTTCATTTCGCATTGCGTAAATGCATATAGAGCATCGATGGTTTTATCCGAGGAGGTTTTGTTGTCCAAATGGATTAAAATTTCTACGCTACTCGAAGTGTTATCGTCAATATGTTTGATGTTTATTTTTCCTTTTTCATCAGCTTTGGTAATACTTTCTATCAAATTTTCAGTAGTAGTGCCAAAAGGAATTTCCTTGATGACAAGAGTCTTATTGTCAATCTTCTCGATTTTGGCTCTGATGCGAACTTTTCCACCTCTGCCACCGTCGTTGTAGTTTCTGACGTCGGCATAACCTCCAGTAGGAAAGTCGGGGAGTAGTTCAAAAGGTTTGTTTTTTAGATAAGCAATGGAAGCATCAATTAGTTCATTGAAATTGTGCGGTAGGATTTTTGAATTCAATCCCAAACCAATGCCTTCACTCCCTTGAGCAAGAAGTAACGGAAATTTTACGGGCAGATAGATTGGCTCTTGAGATGTGCCATCGTAAGAGTATTTCCAAGGAGTGATTTTTGGATTAAAAACAACGTCGATTGCGAATTTCGACAAGCGAGCTTCAATGTAACGAGCAGCAGCAGCTCCATCTCCAGTTAGAATATTGCCCCAACTACCTTGGCAGTCGATTAACAAGTTTTTTTGTCCTAAATGCACTAATGCATCGTAGATGGAAGCATCGCCATGAGGATGGAAGTGCATAGTGTCGCCCACAATATTTGCAACTTTGTGGAAATTGCCGTTTTCTTTGCAGCGCATGGCGTGCAAAACACGGCGTTGAACCGGCTTTAACCCGTCGTTGATATGAGGAATGGCTCTATCGAGATTTACTGCTGAAGCATAATCGAGAAACCAATGTTGATACATGCCAGAAAGGTGGTGCTTTTGGCTTTCATCATTTATTGATGGGATTTTGTAGTTGGAAGTTGAACTTTCTTTTTGTTCTTTATCTTCTAAAAGAAATTCGTTTTTTTCGTTTTCTCTTTCTGATTCTTGCATTACTTCGTCTGTCATAGTTTGTTGTTTTTATTCCTTCGGGCAAAGATACAAAATCTATTAAAAAAAGACAGTTTTATTTTAAGTGTCGCTCGAAAATAAACTTTTTATTTTGGTTGTTTTTTATTTGTAAACTCTTTTTTATTCTCTTTTTTTTTTTTTATTTTGCATGAATTAAGAAAAGCAATTATTGTTAAAATAAAAACAAATTTATGATGAAAAATTATCCAAAAATTGGTATCCGTCCTACGATTGATGGTCGTTGGGGTGGTGTGCGCGAATCGTTGGAAGAACAAACGATGGCGATGGCTCACGCAGCTGCAGATTTGATATCTTCTACTTTGAAGTATCACGATGGAACTCCAGTTCAGTGTGTGATTTCAAATACTACAATCGGTAGTGGGGCAGAGGCCGCAGCTTGTCACGAACAGTTTTCTACTGAAAATGTTGTAGCAACACTTACTGTAACTCGTTGCTGGTGCTATGGTACAGAAACGTTCGATATGGATCCTAATACGATTAAAGCTATTTGGGGTTTTAATGGTACGGAAAGACCGGGTGCAGTGTATTTGGCAGCAGTTTTGGCAGCTCATGCACAACGTGGATTACCTGCGTTTTCTATTTATGGACACGATGTTCAAGATATTGATGATATTTCGGTACCTGAGGATGTGGCTGAAAAAATTATAAAATTTGCACGTGCGGCAATTGCTGTGGGGCAAATAAAAAATAAAGCGTATGTCAATTTGGGTGGAATATCAATGGGTATTGCAGGATCATATTGTGATGCGTCAATTTTGCAAAAATATCTTGGCTTGCGTGCCGAATGGGTTGATTTGACCGAAATACTTCGTCGTATAACTTTGGAAATTTATGACCACGAAGAGTATGAAAAGGCTTTGGCATGGATTAAGAAAAACTGTACTGAAGGTTTTGATAAAAACGCAGGAAAGAACTTCCCTGAAGTGATCAAAAAATCAAAAGTTATTCCTGCTGATAAGGATTGGGAATTTATAGCAAAATTCACCATCATTGTGAACGATATTTTGCATGGTAACAAAAAGTTGGCAGAAATGGGCTGGAAAGAAGAAGCTCTTGGACGCAATGGTGTTGTGGGAGGTTTCCAAGGACAACGTATGTGGACAGACTGGTTGCCAAATGCGGACTTTACTGAATCGTTGTTGGCTTCGTCATTCGACTGGAATGGTAAAAAAGCTCCTTTCCCATTTGCTACCGAAAATGATACTTGTAACGGTATAGCAATGCTTTTTGGAACATTGCTTACTGGTAAAGCTCCATGTTTCCACGATGTTAGAACTTACTGGAGCCCAGAAGCTACTGAAAGAGTAACAGGAAAATCTCTTGAAGGAAAAGCAGAAAATGGTATTATTCACCTTATCAACTCTGGTGCAACAGCAATGGATTGTACCGGTGCGGCTCAAAATGAAAATGGCGAAGGTGTAATGAAGGAATGGTGGAATATGACCGAAAAAGATATTGATGCATGTTTGAAAGCTACAGATTGGTGTCGTGCCGATTATGAATATTTCCGTGGAGGAGGTTTCTCTTCACACTTCAAAACTATGGCCGAAATGCCAATGACAATGATTCGCTTCAATATTATTGATGGTGTGGGTCCTGTGTTGCAAATTGCGGAAGGTTATAGTTGCTCTTTGCCAGATGATATTCATCAAAAATTAGATCAACGTACTGACCCTACTTGGCCAACTACTTGGTTTGCGCCACGATTGACTGGTCATGGATCGTTCAAAGATGTTTATTCGGTAATGGCAAATTGGGGTGCAAACCATGGTGTAACAGTTCACGGACATGTAGGAGCAGAAGTTATTACGCTTGCTTCGATGTTGAGAATTCCTATTACAATGCACAATGTGCCAGAAGAGAAAGTGTTCCGTCCACATTCTTGGGCTGCTTTTGGAACTGAAAATACAGAAGCTGCCGATTACAAAGCATGTGAAACTTACGGACCTCTATACAAATAAGAAATTATTTTGTTGATTTTGTAGAAAAAGAAAGATTATGATTCATAGATTTATATTGAATGAGGTTTCTTATTTTGGAGCAGGAAGCCGTAGTGTGTTGCCTCAAGAGATTGCTCGTTTGGGATTGAAAAAGGCATTTGTGGCAACGGATAAGGATTTGATAAAATTTGGTGTTGCCGACAAAGTGCTTGATGTCTTGCGCGAAGCAAATATTCCGTTTGAGGTGTTTAGTGATATCAAACCGAACCCGACGGTGAGTAATGTAAACGCAGGAGTAAAGGCGTTTGCAGAGTCGGGGGCTGACTTTATTTTGGCTATTGGTGGAGGTTCGTCTATTGATACTTCAAAAGCTATTGGTATTATTACGAACAATCCGGAGTTTGCTGATGTAGTGTCGCTCGAAGGAGTGGCTCCTACTAAGAAAAAATCGGTGCCGATTATTGCTTTGCCAACTACAGCAGGAACTGCTGCAGAGGTAACCATCAACTATGTGATTACCGATGAAGAAAATCAGAAAAAAATGGTTTGTGTTGACCCAAATGACATTCCAGCAATAGCAATTGTAGATGCAGAATTGATGTACACTTTGCCAAAGAGTTTGACTGCTGCAACAGGTATGGATGCGCTT
>JAGCIZ010000012.1 GCA_017648235.1 Paludibacteraceae bacterium | reverse complement strand
GGATTTTAGCATCAATAATGGGAACAACTGGTGCAGCTATGTTACTTATTCGTCCACTTTTGGCAACTAATTCTGAACGCAAATTCACTATTCACACCGTGCTCTTTTTCATTGCGATTGTTGCTAACTGTGGAGGTTTGCTAACTCCCCTTGGAGACCCTCCATTGTTTTTGCTTTATCTTCGCGGAGCCGATTTCTCTTGGTTCATGACTATGCTACCTCAATGGGCATTTACTGGAGGAATTCTTTTAGTTCTATACTTTATTGCAGATAGTTATTTTTACAAAAAAGAAGATACAACCTCAATTGTTTCTGACGCTACTAAAGTAGAGCCTATTCACATTACAGGAAACATCAACTTCCTATACCTTGCATTAATTGTTGTCTCAGTAGCATTTGTAAACCCTGCATATATAGAAGAAATGGGAGAAGCAAACGCTCCAATATGGATCAAACTTCTTCGTGAGATTATTTTGGTAAGCATCATTCTTCTTTCTATGTATACTACAAGAAAAAATGTGCGTATAGCAAACAAATTTTCATGGGGACCAATTATTGAAGTTGCTGTTGTTTTCCTTGGCATTTTCACCACTATGATTCCTGCAATGACTTACCTAAAAGCAAATGCATCGAATCTAGGCCTAAGTGAAACTTGGCAATTTTATTACTGTACAGGAGCATTAAGTTCTTTCCTTGACAATGCCCCAACCGCAGTTGCCTTCCATAGTTTGGCTGGTGGACTCTCACCTGAAGTTCTTGCTAAATTTGGAGAAACTATGGTTGCAGGAATTCCAGAATTGCTTCTAAAAGCCATCTCTATCGGCTCGGTATTCTTCGGAGCTATGACATATATTGGCAATGGACCTAACTTTATGGTAAAATCAATAGCTGAAGAAAATGGAATAAAAATGCCTTCATTCTTTGGTTATATGTTCAAGTTCTCTCTTATAATTTTACTACCAATCTACATTTTGGTTCAACTCATCTTCTTATAAGAAAGAAAAAATATAAAAAAAGAGGGCTGCAGCCCTCTTTTTTTTGCCAAAGCTTACTATCTAATTATAGTAATAAAACCTTTTTTGGTTACACCATTGTCTGTGAGAATATAGAAATAGGTATCATTAGGTACCATTTTATTAAGATATGTTCCATCCCAACCTTTATCTCCTTCATATAAAAGCACTCCCTTTCGGTCAAATATTTTTATATGCCAACCACTCATAAACAAATCGTTGTAGCCATCAGAGTTAGGTGTAAAAACATTTGGAGGAGCAATGGTATTATCAACCAAAATTCTTATTTTTCTTTCTTCTACACAATTATTTTCATCTGTAACAGTTAGATACACATCATAAAATTGTTCTTGATTTATTTGATACGTATGTATCACATCATTATCAAATCCATAAGCATTATCTCCAAAATCCCACTCATAAGAAACATTTGGGCGATACTCTGTATACAAACGAATTGTTGGATGCGATTTAGAAACAACTTGAGGTGTAGTTTCAATTGTATACTGATCAAAATACTCCGTAACACTTAGAGTAGACTCAAATTCTTTCGTACATCCAGCAACAGAAGTAACAATTAGTTTTATCTTATGTTCCCCTTCTGGCATCTCAACCTCAGGGGAATCTTCCTCAAAAGTTCGTCCATCTATATTCCACTCTATCTTATCTCCCTTAGTTTTCCCTACATTCTTAGGTATAAATTGATATTTTCGAGATTTGCAATCCAACAAAACATACTCAATATCATACTTTATAATATTGATTGTCAACACTAACGTCTCACTGCTTGCGCAACCTAATTCATTCTCGTAATTATGTACATAGGTGCCCGACTCGGTATAAACATTTCCTCGCCATTCGTACTCCTCACATGCTGTTGCGGTAAGGGTCGTATGGG
>JAGCIZ010000138.1 GCA_017648235.1 Paludibacteraceae bacterium | reverse complement strand
TAGGCGTTTTTGTTCGGCAATGAGCAATTCTTGGCGTTTTTTTTCTTCTTTTTCTTTACGTTTTTGTGCCTCCGATGCTACCGTTTCTTCATCTTGTTGTGTCATCAACTCATCTTTGGTAGGGGGAGTTGGAGGAGGTGTGGTGGGAAGAGCAGTTGTTTCTTCTGCTGCAGATTCTCCTAATCCTTCGACTCCATCGCCAAAACTGACCATTATGCCTTCCTCTTCATCTTGTTTTTCAAAAGGCATAAAAACAAACATCAATAAAAGAATAATAATTATTCCACTCAGAATACTGCCTATAAGTCCGTATATTTGAGATGATTTCATTGAAAATTGTCAAAAAATTATTTTTGCATTGGTTTTGTAGCAATTACCAATTTCATTTTATTGCTATTGGCAATGTCAAGAACTTTTACAATTTCTTTGTAAGGAACATCTTCGTCGGCATGAAGAGCAATGTAGAACGTAGAATCGCTCATTTGCTCCTGTTGCAACATTGATTCTATCTCTTCAAAAGGAATTACTTGAGATTTCCCTTTTTTCTTAGAAAAACTATATTCTCCATCCTTGCTTATTCCTATGCGAACGATAGAGGTTTTTGTTGAAGTTTTTGCCTTGCTTTGCGGAAGATTTATTTTTATGTCGTTTGGCGACGACATTGTAGCTGCAATCATAAAAAAGAGCAACAATAAGAACACCATATCCGTCATCGACGACATGCTGAATGCAGCTTCTGCTTTATTTCTTTTTTTTAGTGCCATAATGAGCAGTTTTTATCGTTTTCCTGCAGCAGGTTCATTTAGCAAATCTAGAAACTCCATGTTTTTGGTTTCGAGTTTTCTCATTATTTGGTCTAGTCGTGCAACTAAATAGTTGTAAGCAAAATATGCACAAACACCAACAACAAGTCCAGCAACTGTGGTTACCATGGCAGTGTAAATACCTCCAGAAAGGTCGCTTAAGTTGATGGTATTGTCTCCTTTACTAGCCATATTGAAGAACGCTTCAACCATACCAATTACGGTTCCTAAGAAACCAACCATAGGAGCACCACCGGCAATTGTTGCCATAGTAGTAAACCCTTTTTCTAGCTTGGCAATTTCTATATTTCCTACATTTTCGATAGCTACTAATACGTCGCTCATTGGACGTCCAAGTCGACTAATCCCTTTTTCTATCATTCGAGCAGAAGGCGTTTTGGTGTCTCTGCAAAGACTCAATGCAGAATCTATTTTGCCGTCGTAGATGTAATCTTTTACACGATTCATAAATGAACTATCTTCTTTTGAAGCTTTTTTTAGCACTACTAATCGTTCTATAAAAATATATATTGCAATGAGTAGCATAAGTGCCAAAGGAATCATCAACCAACCTCCTTTTAGAGCCATGTCTAAAAGGCTAATTTGCTGTTCTTGAGCAGCTAACTCTGTGCTATTTGCCAAAGTGTCTGAAACTTCAGGCATTGCTTGTAGTAAAACGGATAATAGATTCATGTTTTTATTGTTTTAGTGCGTTTTTATATATCTCAACAGTTTTTTGCAATCCTAAGTAGAGTGCGTCTGAAATCAGAGCATGACCGATAGAAACTTCATCTAAATAAGGAATGTTTTGTTTGAAAAAAGCCAAATTCTCAGCATTCAAATCGTGTCCAGCATTGATTCCTAGACCTAATTTTTTTGCAGTTTTTGCAGCTTCAATAAAAGGAGCAATTGCTGCATTTTTGTCTTTTGAAAATTGTGCCGCATATGGCTCTGTATAAAGTTCAATTCTATCTGTACCTGTAGTTGCTGCTGCACGAATATTCTCAATGTTTGTATCAACAAAAATCGATACTCGAATTCCAACTGATTGGAAATCAAGAACTAAATCCTTTAAAAAGTCTTGGTTTGCAATGCAGTCCCAACCTTCGTTTGAAGTTATGGCATCGGGTGCATCAGGAACAAGCGTAACTTGTGTTGGACGAACTTTTTTAACTAGTTCAATAAATTTTTCGCAAGGATAACCTTCGATGTTAAATTCTGTGGTAACAACAGATTTTAAGTCATATACATCAGCGTAACGAATGTGTCGTTCGTCGGGTCGAGGGTGAACCGTAATGCCTTCAGCACCAAATTCCTGACAGCGAATAGCAGCCTGTACTACATTAGGAAGATTACCTCCTCTTGCATTTCTCAAAGTGGCTATTTT
>JAGCIZ010000137.1 GCA_017648235.1 Paludibacteraceae bacterium | reverse complement strand
TTTTTTGAATCTAAAATTCATTCGGCAGAAAAAAGAGGAAGCATTGAGGTCATCTGCGGGTCAATGTTTTCTGGGAAAACAGAAGAACTTATTCGTAGGTTGAAACGAGCCAAGATAGCTAAACAACGCGTGGAAATTTTTAAGCCAACCATTGATACTCGTTATTCGGAAAATGAGGTAGTTTCTCATGACCAAAACGCAATATCTTCAACTCCAGTAGATAGTTCGCAAAACATATTGTTGATGACGGGTGAGGTAGATGTAATAGGAATAGATGAAGCTCAGTTTTTTGACGAAGGAATTGTGGAAGTTTGTAACTCGCTAGCAAATCAGGGATTTAGAGTGATTGTGGCAGGTTTGGATATGGATTTTAGAGGGAATCCTTTTGGTCCAATGCCAGCCTTGATGGCAATTGCAGACGATGTTACAAAGGTTCATGCCATTTGTGTGCGTTGTGGCGAACCTGCTTACGTTTCTCATCGACTTGTAGATCAAGAAAAACAAGTCCTATTGGGAGAAAAAGGAGAATATGAACCTATTTGCCGACATTGCTTTAGCAAAATTAAGTAGAAAAAAGTGGTACCAACGTCAAAGAAAAATATTTCAGAAATTTTATTGTTGAGCACTTTAGGATTGTGTCATTCCCTCTTTTGGGGAGTTATGCACTTTGGTTACCTAAATTATTCATACTCCTATATTTACTTTGACACTTCTTTTGACTTTCTTGCTGATTCGTTCTTTTACTCTCATGGAATATCGTACGTAGAGTCATTTCTACTTACTTTTTTTCGATGGAGATGGTTGGGAGTACTTATATTATTTCTTCCTGTTTTGGGCGTTTATATAATAAGCAGGAAAATACTGAGCGAATTGAACTTAAATTCGTTAAAACTTCTCGATTTTTTACCTGCAATAACTTTAATGATTAGTCAGCATTTTGTGCATTTTTACATGCAAAAATCGTTGGTTGTATTGTTGATGTTAACGATTATTTGTTTTTATATTATACTGAGAGACAATAAGTTTAGATATCTTCTACTTCTAGGATTTTTTATTCCTTTATTTCTTCTTTCAAAGCTTGAATTGGCGCTGCTTTGTTTTACTTTGCTTTGTATTGAATTTTTTGTTTCTAGCGATAAACACCGATATTTTCTTTCAGTAGTTTATTTGATTTTAACAATACTTTTTGCTGTTTTTTATTTTGTAAAAATACCAGTAACTCCATTGTTTATTGTTGAAATGCCTATTTTGATAGGCATACAACTTGCTTTGGTTTTGCTTTTTGTCCTTCTCTCTAAGTTCGAAAAACAATTGAATTTGGTTATCATTGGATGGAAAAGAAACGTTCTTTTTATACTGATTTTTGGAATGTTAGGTGCATCCTTCGTGTCAAATAAAGAATTAGAAACAAAAGAGTTATATGCTCGTTTGGACATGGCATTACTTGATAATGATTTTGATGAGATACTTTCTCTAACAAAAAAACAAAAGATAGAAAAAGAAGAAAATTTCTACCCATATGTTTTCTATGCGTTGGCACAAAAAGGTCAGTTGGCAAAAAGTTTATTCCAATACGAAGTAAATACGTCTAATTTTTTATCAGAAGCATTGCCTCTTCATACAAATAGCACAACCCTTCTAACTATTTGTTTTTACAAAAATCTCGGATTACTTAATGAGGCTATTCATCAAGCCTTTCAGTTGGGCATTTCTCTTGAACGAGGGAACTGTTTCCGTTCCATGTGTATGCTGGTGGATTTGAACATAGAAAAAGGAGAAGTTCATATCGCGGAAAAATTGTTAAAGAAATTGGATTACACTATTGTACATAAGGATTTTATACAATCCCGCAGAGAAATGATAAAAATCAAAAGCAAATCTTCTAACACAGATTTTGATAAATATTTGTACATCAATAAAGATCAGTTTTTGAATATCTCATACGCATTGTTTCTTGCAGAAAAAGATTCCCGATTTGTGAAGGATTATTTCCTTTGCTCATTATTGTTATCGGGAGAGTATCCAGCTTTTTGTAGTTCTTACGGAGATATGTTTTCTTATAACTGCAAAGATAGAGTGTATGCCGAGGCTTTGGTTATGGCGCGTGATATGGGAATCTATAACTCACAATTTATTGTACCCGATAGACTTGAACAATCTTGGTATAATTTCAAATTGATTCTTGGAAATCAATGGATAACATCTCGTGAAAGAGAAAGACGTTTTTCTGCATTTCGTAACACTTGGTGGTATTATTATTTAAAGAAACAAGGAGAATTGTAAAACATAATAAACGAAAAGAGGGAGCAAAGGCTCCCTCTTAATTTATATAAAACTTAGTAGATTAATAAATAATCTTTACGTTTTTTTTATAACCCAAAAGAATTATTTTTATGATAAACAAGATCCTTCGTTCTTTTGCTTTTTCATTAATTTCTTTTGCCATTTCCATGCAGATTTGAGCGTATCTTCAACTGTTTCTTTTGCTTCCCAACCGAGTACGTTGTTTGCATAAGTAGGATTCGCCCAAACTTGTTCGATGTCTCCTTCGCGACGAGGAACTATT
>JAGCIZ010000136.1 GCA_017648235.1 Paludibacteraceae bacterium | reverse complement strand
TCCAAAATTGTACCCTTACATAGCTCCAGCTATTGCAGCTGAGTCTGATTTGGGTAGTGGAGATTTGGCTGAGATAGCTAAGATTATGTATGGTTATAGTATGTTGGCCATTGCCGATTGTAATGGTCCTATCGCTTATTATGATTGGCGAGTGTTGAAGGAGACTTATCCGTTGACGTATCTTTCTCCTAGAGAGGCTTATGGTGCGATTATTCAAGATTTGCGTGATGCCGTAGATACATTGAATGCTTATCAACCAAGCGTTGCTCAATTAAAGAGAGTAGAAGGAACAACGGCAGGATCTCCATGTGGTTGGATGTGGGATAACTGGGTAAAATTTGCGAACTCAATTCAGTTGCGTATGGCGTTGAACATGGCGAATGTTAAGGAGTCTATCCAACTTTATCGTAATGGGGAACCAACTACTAGCGAGACACCTCAAGAGATTGCAGAGAAAGCTGTTGCATTAGGAGTTTTGGAATTGGGAGACGACGATATAGGATTCAAGTCGAAGGAGCGCAACTTGGTTCACCCATTGTATAAAATAGCAGTGGGTTGGGAAGATACACGTTTAAGTGCATCGTTGGAAAATATTGCAAAACGCTACGGACATCCTATGTTGGATTACTACTTTATCAACAATGGAGCAGGAAAACATGGCTATGATTTGAAGGACAAAAGTACAGGCATAACAAGTTTGAAGAAGAACAGTCAGACGTTGGGTGTACGTCAGGGTATTATGTTGCGAACTAATTCTCCGAGTAAAACCAATTATTTAACTTTCTCAGAGGTATCTACAAATGTTCAGTTCTTGAATTTTACATGGTTCAAGGTTGTAGAAGTTCTTTTCTTGCAAGCAGAAGGTGCTTTGCGTGGTTGGAATATGGGCGGTACAGCAGAAGATTTTTACAATGCAGGTATTGATCTTGGTTTTGAAGAGGTTGGAGCGATGGCTGAAGCTGCAACTTATAAACTTCAAGAAACGGTAAAAGACGTTGATTATGTAGACTACTACGACAAGGAGAATAATTTAGAGGGACGTGTAACAGTAGGTGTAAAGTGGAACGAGGAGTCTGATACAAAAGAGGTAAAATTGGAAAAAATTATAACACAAAAATGGTTAGCAAACTTCCCGATGAGTTTGGAGGCATGGACAACTTTCCGTCGTACGGGTTATCCACGTTTGTTCCCTGTTAAAATCAATCAATGGAACTATGCAGGAAGACCTGATAATGAGATTCAGATTCGTCGTATCCCTTGGGGAGATACTCCAACAACTACGGAAGAAATAGAAAACTATTTTTTTTATTTACTTCCTGCAGTTCAAAAAGATGGAGGTCAGAACTTAGCAAATAGCCCATTGTTCTGGGATATAAGCGATAGTTGGCTAAAAGACAATGAAGGTCAGGTTATTCCTGTAAACTTCTAAAAGAAAGGTTTAAGGATTAAAAAAAAGGAGAGAAAAATTTTCTCTCCTTTTTTAGTATCTTTGCACACAATTTATGGAGCAGATTCATTTTTTGAGTTTTGGCAGTGGAAGTAGTGGGAATTGCTATTTTGTAGGCAATGCGGAGTATGGCTTTTTTATTGACGCAGGCATCTCTCCTCGTAAAGTAAAAGCAGAACTAAAAAAATACCAAATTCAACTCAAAAACATCCTTGGACTATTTGTTACGCACAGCCACTACGACCATACAAAATACGTAAGTTCTTGGGGCGAAAAATACGGAATACCTGTTTTTAGCACCGAAAAAGTTCATCTTGGGATAGACAGCAATCCAATGATTGCTCGTAAACTCTCCGCAAGCAAAAAATACATCGCTCATTCAGAGAAAAGCATCATCAAAGACTTTGAGATTGAGTGCTTTCACGTGCCTCACGACACGCACGACTGCGTTGGATATTCCTTTCAATTAAGAAACAAACGCCTTACGATCATTACCGATTTGGGGGCAGTTTGCGATATTGCAAAAGAACATATCCGCAAAGCAAATTACTTGATTTTGGAAGCCAACTATGACGAAATGATGCTCCGCAATGGAATTTACCCTAGTTATCTCAAACGACGAGTATTGAGCAACTTAGGACACCTAAGCAACGAGCAAACCGCAAAATGTTTGGTCGAAAATTGGCACAACAACCTAGACGCCGTTTTTCTTTGTCATTTGAGCGGAGAAAACAATTCTCCAAAACTCGCCTACGAAACCATTTTCAACGAATTAAGCAAAAACAACATTCAACCCAAGCTACTTTTTCCTCTTGAGAGAAAAACACCTTCCGATCTATATATTTTTGAATGATTTTTTTCTAGATTTTCACTATTCCTGAAAATCCCATAAATGCCATAGATAAAATACCTGCAGCAATAAGAGCC